>WJLK01000145.1 GCA_014728565.1 Candidatus Pacearchaeota archaeon | reverse complement strand
TAAACTTTTTCTAAAAGCTTGTTTGCTTAAAGACTCAGAAAATTTTTCTTTCCTTGTCTGAATTTTCTGGGCACAAAAATCTTTTGATTTTTGAGATTTTCCTAAAATCTTTACAGGCTATCTCTTTTGCTTAAAGATTTTCCTAAAATCTTTACCAGGAAACTATGTTCATCATTAATTCATTTATTCTTCCTGATTTATCAATTACTCTCACTGGAAGGACCTTAGAGTATTTTTCAGTTCCAAAAATTGTTTTTTCAAAAATACTTATTTCAGGAATACCTTTTCTTAATTCTTTTGCTTTATTAGGATCATAAGTTTCTTCACCTCCAAAAACTACATATTCGTTCATATACTTTATCATAACATAGGATTGATTTAACCAGGGTATGCTCCTTACCTGATTTGAAATCCTGGCTTCATCAATTTTTTTTCTGAAAAAAGTTGACTCACTTGAATTCAGAGCACCAATAACTTGTAACTGCATTGATGGAGGTGAGTCATAGGTTCTATTTGTATAATTAACTAAATTACCATCAACAACAAGTACTGCCTGAGGACTATTAGTTCTGAATATTCCTGATGCATGATGCCATTCCCCATCATTATATGATTCGGAGGATTTAAGAAAATAATCTCCAGAATTATTAGAATATCCTAGACATACATTTCCATTATCAACATAAAGAGAATATTCATCATGATTGCTATCTCCTCTTTTAATGATTCCTCTTATATCATCTACATCAAGATTAAAAAATGCAGATATAGTAAAACTATCTGTAGATTCAAGACCCGAAGGACTTGTTATCTCTACATAACCCTCATCTGTTGATGATGACTCAATACAACCATCAATTGCTCCATCTGACTTCTCAATTAGATTTAACATCTTTGTTCCATGGTTATTATTAGATGTTGAATCATAATGAGTTCCTGTGCTGTTTAAATGCCATACTCCTTTATAGGATTCATCCCAGACAGATTCTGGATTTTGAATTTTCGTTGCAGAGGGATTGTCATAATACATGAAAACAGGATTTACACCCGGCAATAAAACAGGTATTTTAACCCATATCAATACATCCGAGTTAGTGTAATTCTCAATCTTGTAATCTAGTTCCTCTTCTTCATAAACAAATCTCAAATCACCATAATTAGCTTTCATTTCATCCTCCCTGTTTATCCTGATAGAGACAGGAAAATTAACAAAACTTCCTCCACTTGTTATATTTACTCTTTTTCTTTTATTCCAACTTTTATTCCACCAAATATCTGATCTCTCATTTATATATCTAAATTTAAATGCAAAATCTCCAGTTATTCCAAGATTATCCTTCAGTGAACTATAATCATTTTCATAATGTTCTTTTAGTTTTTTAATACTGTTGTAATAGATGATTGTTTCATTCATAGATGTTCCAATTGTAAAATTTATATTACCTCCCATACAACTAACATTTTTCCTTTCTTCGAAAATATTATTAAAGTAGATGGTATATTTTCTTGTTTTTTCTGGATCCTGATATTCAACATACCTATTTCCACCTAATGCCTGAACAACAGATCCTGTATAACAATCACCCACATTTCCAACGATTATGGATATTTTCTCAACACTAATACTAAGATTTTTTATTAACTCTTCTTCTACACTTCTAATTTCAGAAACTCCTCCATTAGTTTTTGCAGGATTTATTATTGCAAAAACAAAAATCAAAACACCGATAAATAATAGAAATGAAAGAACTATTTCAACATGGCTTTGTGATTTTTTTGACATCATTTTTTATTACATGAACAATTTTGCACCGGTATCAATTAATAAGGATAATATTACTAAAACAAACGAATGCTTCAAACCAGCTCGGATTTTTCCTTCTGATAATTTTCCTATAACCAAACCTGCAAATAAACCTTGAACAGTTAATAACCATACAAAAGGCTTTGTTAGTTCCTCTATATCTGCAGCTTCACCTCCGCCACCTATCAGTCCTCCGATACCACCACTATAATCTCCAAATTCTGCTGATCCAAGACCTTCACTTAGACCAGAAGCTATTGGAAGAACTTTGAATTGCATAACTAGCATTATTATTATAAATATAAAAAAGATTATATATCCCTGAACAACTAGGCTATATATAGCTGCACTTCTCTCTTTTCTAAGTGTTTCAACCTGACTTACAGATTTAACAACAGAATCCAGTATGTTCTCTATTTTTCCTCCTGCTTTTTCAGATTCACTTATTATAGCTATTGCTCTTGATATAGTATTGCTCTCAACATCTCTTGCAAAGGTTTCAAATGCTGTTTGAATAGGAATCCCAAGAGAAATTTGATTAGCAAGCTTATTTATGTAAGGGTTCAAACTTCCATAATCCTTGCTTCTTACATTTAGTATGCTTTTGCTTATAGGGGTTCCTGATTTAACATTTTCCACAAGGTTCCTTGAAAACTCGAGAAACATTGCTTCTTTCTCTTTCATTAAGTTGGATTCAAGTATCAGAGAGGAAAAAAAAGGCAAACCTGCTATTAAAGCTGCAAGTCCTATAAGAAAGTAAAAAATATCAGTTCCTGGAATTAAAATTGAAGCCCCCGCTATAACAACAAGTGCTACAATAAGTGCAATTATATGCTGTTTTCTTATTTCAATATTCATTACCTTG
>WJLK01000144.1 GCA_014728565.1 Candidatus Pacearchaeota archaeon | reverse complement strand
TTCTAATGTTGTTTTTAGTTGTTGTTTTTGTTCAGGGAGTTGTTGGTGATGATGTTGAAGATAAATTTGAATATGAATTAGAGCAGATAAAACAAGCCAAGGATATTACCACTAAGTCTGCTACTTGGCTTGAAATAATGATGCAGGCCCCTAACGAAGAGATACAACAAGTTTGGGATATTATAGAAGAACATCATGTTGATATATGGAAAGAACTAGACAATGAATATAAAGAAGAACTTATATTAAAACTATCTCCAGAACAAATTCAATCTCTTGGAACTGAAGTAATAAAATCTAATAATGAACTTGAAAATTTTGAATTAGTATTGCCTGAAGGTTTAGAAAATAGTGATATTGAGTATAGAAAAATTGATAGTGTTGATGGAGTGGGTGGCATAGATGCTTTTGTAATTAAAGAAGGAGGTAAAGAACACATAATACCTCTTGAAGGACTTCCAGAAGATTTAACAAGTATAAGATATGGAAATGATATTGCAACAAGAGGAGATAAAGTAAGTGGAGTTTTATATGCAGGAGGTGATAGTAACAGAGCACTTCTTGAAAAAGGTTATGTTCAAAGTCTAACATCAGAAGATGAAGAGAGTCCTAGTGATCGTAAGATAGGAGAAGATTATGGGGGTTACTGGGAAATAAGGGGAGTTTATAATGATGAAAATGGAGAACCAAAATATAGCTCCTCTGTTCTAGTATCTTTTGGAGAAGGAGAAAATCAGGCAGTTAATGTTGGTAGTGATGGAAAAATTCATATGTGGGGTAATGAAGGTGCAAATCTCCCAACACAATTGCATGGAGTCAGAGTTAAAATAGGAAGATTTGGAAATACTGAAGAAAAAGATAGTTTCAGAACCTTTAATCCAAATCCAAAAGGAACCCGAACTGCAGGTGATAATCAGCCATATGGATTTGTTCATATTTTAGATAATGATGTTTTTAATGTAAGAGGTGATGTAAGAACAGGAGAAATTGGAGCTGTTGCTTATAGAACTGATGACATGGTATTTGCTTTTAAAAAAGTTGATGAAGATGTAGTCTCATCAATAATAAGTGAGATTCCAAATCCAAAAATAATTGGATTTGCAACTGATATTGAAACAGGACAAAAAATAGTTACTTCAGTGGATAGTGAGGGTTATGTTGGTTATCGAATACTTGTAGATGATGGAAATTATGCTGAACCAGAGAATATTAATTTTGAGGCCTGGCATTTAAAAAAAGACCCTCATAATCCGAATTTACGTATATTAGCTGAGGGTGTAAGTCAGTCTAAGGAATCTGATATCATAGGAGTCTATTATCGTGTCAGAGGAAAAACCTATGTCAGAAGACAGGGAGCAGATTCAACTACTACAACTCCTGGTGGAACACAAAATGTTGGTAGTGGAGGTACTGGTCCTGGTGCAGAGCCTTCAGATTCAGGTGAAAGACCTACAGCTGGTGATATTACGGAAACTTTAAATGGAGGTTTTTCAGGTCCTGGTTCTAGTTCAACAACTGCTAGTAACCCCTCTCTGAGAGGTGGAAGTATTTCTAAAAGTGGTAGTCCTGTAACAGAAACAACTACTGACATACCAATTCCTAAATTACCCCCTATGGACCAGGAAACTCATACAGGAGTGCAGCAAGGAAATTTAGAAACAGTAAGATTACAAAATGGTCAACTCATCAATGTAAGGATAACTGAAAATCCGGACGGCTCTGTAACTGCAATAGACCCTTCTAATGGAAAAAGATATAGAGGAGTAAAGGCTTGTTATGGGTCTGGAGATTGTAGAGTAATTAGATGGGTACCAGAACAAAAACAGCAAAGCCCTTATGGAACTCAGTCAACAGGAGCATCATTCATCCCTAGGGGATGGAGTCCTAGTTGGTGTCCAAGTTGCAACAGATAAACAATCAACCCTCAACTCTTGTGACACCATGCTGCTTCTGAATTCTCAGGATATTATCAACAAATCCCTCTATTTTAGGTTCATGGCTGACTAGTATTAACTGTTCTGTGTTAAGCTGATGTAGAACATCTCTCATCTTGTCAAGCTGCTGAGATGAAAATCCATCAGTAGGTTCATCAAGAATAACAAGATTAGAGGTCTTAAGATTACTAAGCATGGAGTTTATAACCTGGTTAAGAGAGAGTCTGTAAGCAAGAGCAATTGCTGTTCTCTCACCTCCTGAAAGAAAACTGTAATCAAGTTCATAATCCTGCTGCTCAATTACAGGAGAGAAATCATCATCTAGTTTTGCTGATAAATTATCTGAAACAAGAACTGAAAACCATCTTGAAAATAACTTTGAAAATTCCTCTTTAAGAGTTAGCATGACCTGTCTTTCTGTAAAAAGAACCAGGTCCAGGAATTTCTTTGAAATCCAGTATTCCAGATGTTTTAGAGTGTTAATTTCTTTCTGGAATTTCTCTTTTTTATTTATATCCTCTTGTTTTTCTCTTATCTGCTGTTCTAAAAATTGGATTTCTTTGTTGATTTCTGATTTTTTTAT
>WJLK01000143.1 GCA_014728565.1 Candidatus Pacearchaeota archaeon | reverse complement strand
TCTATTATTAGCGGGTATAGGAGTAGGATATCTTTTTTATGTTCCTGATAGATTCTCTTCAGCAACTGGAGCTTCTATAAGTATTCCAGATTATAATAATCCTGATGATTATTCTTATACAGACTCTCTTCCTGATGATTGTGGGGATTATGGTCAACCTTGTTGTTCAGGCGAGGTTTGTAATGAAGGAGAATGTCAAAATGGGAAATGCGTTCATTGCGGTTATTTTGGAGAGCCATGTTGTTTTGATAGGCCTTATGATGAGCAGTGTGAGTATGGTTCAGAATGTATGAACGGAGTTTGTACTGTTAGAGAAGAATATGGAAGAGAGTGTGGTTTTTTTGGAACACCTCCTTGTATCTATGATAATATGTATTATTGCACAGAAGGAGTTTTTAGTTATGACACTCAAATTTGTGAAGCTTGTGGTGATTATGAACAACCTTGCTGCAGAAACACTGACTATCTCTGTGATTATGGTAGGTGTGTAAATGGTATTTGCAAAAGAGTTGATGATTATTCTGCAACCACAGGTTCAGAAACTACCTCAAATACTGAAACTTCAGGTTCAGATTCTAGAACATCAACTCCCAGTACTTCAGATTCAGAAGAGAACTGCGGTTATTTAAATGAGCCTTGTTGTGAAACAGGACTTTACAGGGATTCATGGGGAATGATTAGAAACGATCAGTATTGTCAGAATGGATTAGAGTGTTATGCAGAGGTTTGTGTAGAAGGGCCTGAATATGAAACTTATGAAAGACCTTCAGGTTATTAAAACAAACATTTATAAACCTAATTTTTCTGTTAAGACTACGAACAAAAAATCAATAAAAAATTATCAGACTGTTAAAGAAATACAATTAGCTATTTCTTGACTTTGAAAATTTAAAATGGAAAAATTTGAAAATTTGTTAGGGAAAGATAACTCTCTCCTAATTTCAATAAGGCAGAGAGGATTCAGAGAACCTTCAGAGATACAGGAAAAAACAATTCCTAGAATTCTTGAAGGTAGAGATGTCATAGCTGGAGCTTCAACTGGTTCTGGAAAGACACTTGCTTTTGCAACAGGACTGATAAAAAACATTAGAAAAGATTTTGGAATTCAGGGACTTGTATTGACACCAACAAGGGAGCTTGCTGAGCAAATCACAAAAGAGATTTCAGATTTTTCAAGAAAAAAAGATCTTGATATATTGGCAGTATATGGAGGAGTCTCTATAAATCATCAGATAAAAAGACTAAAATATGCTGATATTGTCGTAGGTACTCCTGGAAGAATTCTCGACCATATAAATAGGAATTCAATTGATCTTTCAAGAGTAAATACTCTTGTTCTTGATGAGGCAGACCGTATGCTTGATATGGGATTTAGGGATGATGTTGAAAAAATAATTCTCAGATGTCAGAAAAAAAGACAGACACTGCTTTTTTCTGCAACAATCTCTCAGGATATATTTCATCTTTCAGAAAAATACATGAGAAATCCAATAGAGATTTCAGCAGAGGAGTATGTGGATCCCAGAAACCTGGAACAGGAATACTATGACATCGTTGACAATCTTAAGTATTCTCTGCTTAGATATCTTCTTGAAAGAGAAGATTCAAAACTTGTCATGATATTTTGCAATACAAGAACCAATGTTGATTTTGTATCAAAAAATCTTAAATTCATGGGTATAGATAATCTTCCAATACATGGAGGGTTTTCACAAGAAAAGAGAAACAGAATGATTGAAAAATTTCACTCAAATAAAACACAGATACTTGTAGCTACTGATGTTGCAGCAAGAGGTCTTGACATAAAAGGAGTAACTCATATATATAACTACAATATTCCTTCTACACAAAAAGAATACATACATAGAATAGGAAGGACAGCAAGAGCAGGAAAAAAAGGAAAAGTTATAAATCTTGTATCAAGCAGGGATTATGATAATTTTAACACAATAATAAATGGAGATTTTATTATAAAAAAGAGAAAATCCCCTTATTTAAAAAGAGCAAAAATAAGGTGGATACCTGAAAAAAAACATGATAGATTTAAAAAGAAAAATTTTCAGAATAATTTTAAAAAAAAGTTCTCACAAAAACATTTAAAAGCTTAAAATCTGTTTAATTTTATGGAAAAAAAGAGATATTACCCCGATAAGTTCCTTATCAAGATATTTTTGTTCCATGTTTTTTTATTTACAGTTCTGCTTCCTTTTTTAATAATGGGAGGGGCAATTGGAAAAGGACTAGTAGTTATTATAATCCTTCCTCTTTTATTCTGCATTATTCCTATAATAACAGTTTATCTACAGCAGTTATCAGATCCTAAATGGGGATTTCTTATTTTAACAAATATAATTGGTTCAGTTGTTTTTCTCCTTGTTTTGTTATGGGAATTAAAAACAAGTTTATATTCAGTTAGCAGTTTTATTATTAATATACTGATTATTCTTATCACAGGTAATTTTTTATATATCTATATCTCTATTTTCTGGGAGATGTTAAATTACATAAAAGAAAAAAATAAACCCAAAAGACATTATGACCCTAAGGAAATAATTTAATTAATATGGTTAATTTGATTATTGAAATTTACAAAAACCTGGGAATGTTTTTAGGTCTTACTTTTCATAATGAAGTTCTCTGGATTGTTTTTCCACTTCTTATTTCAACAGTGATTATGCTTTTTTACTTTGAGAAATACAGGGATGAGGATCCTGGATGGAATACCTATGTTGCTAATTCTCTGGTATTGTTTTTTGTAGCTATTATCTTACTGAGATTTATCTACAGAATAAATAATTCAGGGATTGTTAATTACGGACTTTATCCAGTAAGAACTGTTTTTTCTTTTATAATTCTGATAATAAGTATTATGCTTCTTTTTTTTAATTTTCAGCACTTTCTTCCTGAAAAAATAGCAAGAGCTGTTAGTTCTCCTCTGACAGTCAATCTAGTAGCATATATAGCAATAATATATGTTTTCTCAGACTCAGAAAACACTTTTAGTGTTTTTTCTGCTCTTTTACTTATTTTTATACTGCTTATTGTTATTCTTAATCTTATAAAAATCCCTCTTGAGGAGATGTTTATTAATCTAAAGAAATCCAAGGAAAAAGAGGAGGTTGATAAAATATTAAAAGAAAAGAAGAGAATTGAAAAAGCTAAAAAAGAATTAAAAAAAGAGGGTAAAAAGAAAATGAATTACATAAAGAAACAGGAGAAAAAAATAAAAAACAATCATCTTAAAAAAGCTAGTGAAAAAGAAAAACAGACTAAAAAATTGAAAAAAGCAATTAAAAAGAAGTGAATTAAATAATTGAAGTAAAAATGAAACTGCTTTTTGTATGTACTGAGAATCTGAACAGAAGTCCTACTGCAGCTGAGCTTTTTAAAAAGAACAAGAAGCATAAAGCAAAATCAGCTGGAATAAGCATAACTGCTGAGAATAATGTAAGCAACGAGCTGATAAAATGGGCTGATAAAATTTTTGTTATGGAAAAGGTTCATAAAAAATTTATTACAGATAAGGTTCCTGATGCTGAAAATAAAATAGAAGTTCTATGGGTTCCTGATGTCTATCCAAAGAATGACCCCAAGCTAATAGAAATTTTAAAAAAGAAATTAAAGAATTATCTGAAAAACAATAAGTAGTTATTTTTCTGCTGAGATAAAAATATAATAGAAGGTTCTATTTTCTGTTTCACTAGTAAAAATTTCTTTAACTGTAATTATGAATTCAGAACCCAGAAATTTGTTTTCATATCTAGAAAGTTCATGTTCAGGATCACCAGCACTTGAACCAATTAGAACTGCTCTTCCATTGTCTTTTAAAACTCTTCTCATTTCTTCAATTCTGTGAGAAGATGCAAAATTATATAATAATTCTGCCTGAAATCCACGGAACTCATCTGGAGAAAAAAGACTGTTTATGCAAATAGTCATATCAAAACTACCCTCTCTAAAAGGCAGGTAATCTCTATTTCCTGGAATAAAATGAGTATTTCTTAAATCTCTTCTATCTGCTCTTTTCTTAGCAACTCTTAGCACATCTCTTGAAGGATCAATACCCACAGCAAGTCCTCCTAGTTCTGCAAAAAAACAAGCTTCCAGTCCTGTTCCACATCCAATATCAAGAATCTCTGGTCTTTCTAATCCATTAAGGGATTTTTCAAGATACCACTCAACAAGACCTCTCTGTCTTGATTTTAATAAATCATAAAAAGAAATCTCTCCTGCAAATCTGCATACCTGAGAGTAAAATTCTGCTTCAGGTATGTGACCAATATTCCATCTTTCTAAAAGATTTCTTAATTCATCTTCAGCCTCCTCTGAACAGTTCTCTCTTACTTGTGAGTAAACTTCATCAGAGTTCCTACTAACAAAACCTTCAGAATCAAGATAATCTTTGGCAGTCATCATTGTAAGAATTGATAAAACTAAGTATTTTTAAAGATTGTTATTTTAATTTAAAAAATGAAGGATTATAATAAAGGAGATTCTGAAATAAATCCTTTTGATTATTGTGAGATTGTTGATATTGAATCTTCTACTGAAAGAATTTTTAATAATGACAGTCTTGAAGAGAGAGCTGATTCCAGTAGTATTGATGTTTATCCTGTTTTTCAGAAAAGCCAAGTTAGTCAGGAGATAGTTCCTGGTGTTAATGGAATTGATTCTGAGACTGGTTTTTATGTTAAGTGGGTTATGCCTTATGAGCTTCCTCCAGATGTAAAAGGAATCTGTAATGAATTCACAAATACTATTTTAGTTGATATCACCTATAAAGACAGAGATTATGTTCTTGACCATGAGAGAGGACATGCTCTGCATGGAAGCAGTGAGATAAGAGCAGACAGACACGCTGTCTCAAGACATGGTTATATTCCAGAGGGGAGATTAGCATGGTATCATATGCAAGGTTTGGGTGTTTAAAATTATCAGTAGTTTTTATTGATTAAATTCTTCTCAATAAAAACCCTTAAATATCATGTTCTTATAGTAAATTCATGGACAATGAAGAAGATCCCAGACCCACTTTAAAAGAAGTGAAAGACTGGATTCTCTCAACTGTAAGGCATTCAATGATGGTTGAGTATTATCTTCATAAACTTGGCTTAGATGTTGATGAAAAAGATAGGCCTCATGATATTGTTGGAGAGGGCAATAAATTATCCTGGCCAGTTATGAAAGGGTTGGCTATGCAGTTCAGAAGTGATGATTCTGATTTTTTTCTTAATCATGTAAGACCATCTATACAACTGCACAGACAGCAGGAACATCATCAGAAATGGAACCTTCCTCATAATATGGATGAGAATTATCTTAGAATGGGTGCTGTTGATGCAATATGTTCTTTACTGGAATTTAGAAAATACCAGGGAGGTTCTCATAGCTTTGAAGAAATTCCTGATATTATTAAGAAAAATGAAAAAGAGAGAATGAAGGTATTATGGCTTTTGGAACCTCAGAGAGAGAGGTGGATGTGGGAGATGTATGAAAAAATGAAAAAAATTCCTGTTCCAGATGTAAAAAGAATAAAATCAATTTATGAAATTCCAAATATAGGAGTTCCAGAAGAAACCTGCAGGAAAATTAAAAAAAGAGTAAAAGATACTCTTAAGATGCTGAGAAAAAGAGGTTATGATGTCTAATGTTAGTAATAATTCGCGGCAATGCTTGTTCTGGAAAATCAACTGTGGCTGATAGGCTAAGAAATCATTTTAAAAATCAGAGTAAAACAGCAGTTATTCATACAACAATGTTCTACTGGGAGATTGTTCATGGAGATAGTCCTAAAATAGTAATGGAAAATACTAAAAGGATTCTTGATAATTATCTAAGGAATAAATATGATGTAATTTTAGAAGGTTCAACACTCTCAAATAAGGATAAAAAAGGCAAAATCTATTTAGAGAGATTTTTAAGAATAGCTAAAAAATACAAGACTCCTGTAAAACAATTCTTTTTTGAAGCAGATTTTGAGATATTGAAACATAGAGAGAAAAAGAGAAAACAGATATCAATTAAAAAATTAAAAGAATTTTATAATAATTCTAATAAAACCAGGAAAAAAGAAGAAATTGTTATTAATACCTCAAACAAGTCAATTAATCAGGTTGTTAATCAGATAAAAAAGATTCTCGATTCTTAGATTTAATATTGCTTATAAAATCGAAACAGCTTATTTTTGTGAAGTGATTTAACTAATCTTTATCTTTTTTATCCTTGATAACTATTAATATCTCCATTTCCAGTTAATTATTGTTGATAGGTTTTTACGTCGGAACTTCATGATGCTAAGTAATTACTTAAAATCCAAAGCATTAAAAACTCCTAATTCTCTCTAAAAAGACATGAAATTTTGTAAGAAATGCAATTCAATAATGAAGCCAGTTGATAATAATATTTTGCAATGTGTCAGTTGTGATTATCAGGAAGATGGTGAGTTGATTAGTAAGGAGAGTATTCCAGGAAAAACAGAAATAAAAAAGGATGTGATTGAGGATAGGGGAAATGAGTTTGCAAATTATGAACATAAATGCAAGAAATGTGGATTTGACAAGGCTCAGATAGTTGAGAGAGAACCTTATATTACCGATGAAGACACTCTTTTATTTCTTAAATGCGGAAAATGTGGATTTATGGAAAATCTTTCCAGGAAGATAATGTAGTTTAAATTTCAAAAATAGGTTCTATTTCCAGTAATCCTGAGATATCTCCTATGACTCTTGAACCTGTTCTTTGTTCATTCAGCCCTATACTTAGTTCTCTGAAATTAGGAAGTTTAGTAATATCAGCTTCATCATAGACTTTGCCATTATACAAAACTCCTAAGTCAAAACTAACTAAATCAGGTTCAAATGCATTATCTATTGCATCTGCTAGACAACCTCCTGGTTCATCATCATCAAAATCACAAATAAGATAATGCAATAATCTTCCAGCTTCTGTAACAGCAACATAGTCATTGTTATTCAAGGTGTTATTGCAGTAGTAGCATTGGGAGTTTGGCATTTTAGATTATAAGAGAATTAATATTAAAGGGGTATCTATCCTTTAATAGGCTCTTCTCCATTTTCTATAACTCTTATTAGTTCTCTAGTGTATCTCTCATTAAGATCTCTTAATCTTCCCTGGTATTCAATAACTTCTTTTGGAGTCATTACAACCATGTCAAGACCACTTGAACCAAGGTCATGTCTTGAAGCATAAACAAGAGAAAAATAAGCATGTCTTCTTGTATCAGGAAGTTTTAGTGTTGTTGGATCTACTGATAATCTTGAGTCTTCTACATAATCAACAACACTTCTTGATTTTAGGTATTCTTCAACATATTTTGAACCAGAACCATCAAAAGCTATGTCCTTAGAGTTAACTGCTCCAAGTGGCCAGCATACATATAATTGAGGTTCATCATAATTTACTGCTAATAACATTGAATTAATTTCATTTTGATTAAAAATTGTTCCATTGCATCTTTCAATATTTAAATCTCTAAACTCTGGAAATACTCCCTCCTGAATTCTCTTTCTAATATCTATTTTTCCAGAAAGAACATCTCCTCTAAATTGATCCCATTTTTCATCTCTAATTCCAGACATTGCAAGAACTAATTTCCTGTCCTGGCTTACATAAAGTTTTTGATTAGAAATTTTTGTTAATTCTTCTAAACTTGTGCTTTGCAAATCTGAGGCAAGGACTATTCCATTATCTTTTCCAGCTCTAATTCCAAGTATTGTTGTCATAATAATTCCCTGTTAGAAGGCTTTATAAATATTACTATTTAGGAGTAACAATAATAAAAAAGAAATAAAAAATTATTTTTTTGCTCTTGCTCTTGATTTTTTAGATTTCTTGTTTGCAAGTTTTCTTGAAAAACCACTTAGCTGCTGAGAGCTGGTTACATGATAAGCTTCTCTTATGTCGCTTGTTGAAAGTCCCTGACTGATTGCATGTTCATACTCTTCAAAAGTCAGTTCTGGTTTTGAAGTTTCTAAAGTCTCTTGTTCTTGAGAATGTCTTTTTGCATATGCAGAAGCATATCCTCTTAAAGATCTTGGATCATCAATTCTGAATTTTTCAGAATCTCTTATCTCCTGATGAGTCATGCCTTCATTTCTTGCTCTTTCATATAAATCCAGGTTTAAAACAGGTCTCTTATCTTTTTCTTTTTCTCTCTGTCTTCTTGCATACTGAGATGCAAAACCACATAACTGTCTTCCAGAATCAACTCTGAATTTTTCTCTTATCTGTTCATGTGTCATTCCCTGGTCTCTTGATTTTTGATACTGATACGAGGTTAATCTTGGTTTTCTTTTTTCACTAACAGTAGTTTCTGGTCTTTCAGTTAAAGGTTTTCCGGATTCATAACCAGCTATCATTGCCTCTAATTCTCCTTCTCCTTGTACAGCTCTCTGAGTTATTCCAAGAACAAACTTCTCAAATCTATCAATATAATCAAAATTTCCACTGCTATAAACTGCTTCAAAAGCTTCAGACATCCTTGCTTCATAGTGCTTTCTTCGAGAGCCTATGATTTCTGATAAGGGTCTGTCCTAAATTTTATCCTTAGTCATTTTTCCTCCTGTAATTCATAAAACTCCAAGTCTATTTAGAAGCAGGAATCTTACTTCTTCCTCCCTTCTCAATGTTGCCTGGATCATTTCAGCTGGCTCTCCTTTTAATCTTCCCTGGCTTTGTGCACGATTTGCTTCATACTGGGAGAGTTCCTTAGCCAGAATATCAGCTATATATCTGACAAAATGAGACCTTTCTTTGGCACTTGCTCTTGTTGAATAATCTTCATGTTCTGAATTAATATACAGAGTAGGACTTGCCCCCAGTTTATCCTCTAGCCTGCTTCTTAAATGTGATTCAGTTAAAGGAAATGGAATTGGTTGAGGGCATGCAAAAGGTATTCCTCTTTTCCTTGTAACTCTCTGAATAATTCCTTCAGGTTCTTCTTCAAAAGTTCCAGGTCCTGGTGGTTTTCCTGTTCCTGGTTTTTGTTTCCCTGACTCTCCAGAACCTCCTCCCTCAACAGAGGGTTCTGTTCCAGAAACAGGAGTTTTATCACCATTTCCTGTCCTTGTGTACTGGTCTCCTAATCCACTTTTCCTAAGGTCTTTCCAGATATCTGACATTGCATCAAAAACCCTTCTAATATCCCTATTCTGGACAATTCTTTTTCCACGTTTTTTTGTCTCTTCTACAACAGGCAAGATTTGCTCTTCAATTGACTGAACTGTATGATACCATGCTCTAAATGCATTGCTCTTTCTTTCTATTCCCTCTCTTCCTAAAACAAGTCTATTGAAGTAATCATTTACAAACCCTGAGACTTTTCCAGATGTCCAGACAGGACTTTTTGAAAATTCAGGAAAATGATCCCTGTCTGCTATTGATTCATTAACCAAAACATCTTTTGAATAAACAGCAACTTTATCAGTAGAAGCCTGAGGATCAACAAACAATAAAACCTCAAGATTTCCAGGTTCTTCTTCATTTTTTATTGTTACTTTTATTATTTCATCTCTTAACCTAGAGGAATGTTCTCTTTCATAATTTAATGGCTGAAGTGATTCTGTTCTTATCTCTCTTCTTCTTGGATCATATCTTCCTATTTTTATATCAACCACTCCTTTTTGTAAAACAGGGTCATACAACTGTCTTAACCATGCTCTCAGACTTGCATTACTAAGTATCTTGTTCATGATATGAGAATCTACACCATCAATTACAACTCTTGTTCCATGAGCAAAACTTCCATAGAAAAAATCATCCATCTCTCCAGGAGTAAGAACCTGATCTTCAACAGGTATTCTTCCTTTTGAAGGTTGCATCTCCCATCTCTGATAACTGTGTTGAGGACCTTCTTTATAATGTCTTGATATAAGATGCATTCTAAGTCCTAGAGAACCAAAAGCAAGTAATCCAAGTGCTTTCTCTCCTCTAAAATCAACTTTTCCAGCTTTTTCAGATTCTCCTATTTCTTCAGGAAGCCTTAATAATTTTTCATAAGATATTCCAGTACCATTGTCAGATACAATTAATCTGTGTTCTTTTGTATGCATTATAACACTTACTGTCTCTTTTTGTCCAGGAATTCTTGCATCTATACAGTTAGTGACATACTCTCTTACTGCCTGTTTTGGATTGTATTGTGTTGATAGCTCTATTAAAGCTCTTCCCTGCCCTCTCTCACTAAAATGTGCATATCTTCTTGCCATACTATCTTCTCCTTGTTTTTCTCATCTTATGAGGAGGCTGTGCCATGAGCATCCAGGAATCTAGTTGTTTTCCTCCGTAAATTACATTAAGCATCTGAGTAACATATCCAAAACTTTCTGGTTCTCTTTGCAATCTTTTTACAAGGACTTCTTGTTCTTCTGGTTCTGCTGTCCTGAAATAATCAACCTCCTCTGCAAGAACATCCAAAAGTTGCATTACTGCATCTGCTCTTTCCTGTGCCGAAGGCCTATAGGTCTGAGCATTTAATAAACCAGCCTCTAATCTCTGGATATTAGAAATATTTAGAGAATCTGCTGTTTCCTGTACTGTTCTGCTTAAACCCTCTCTTACTTTTCTTGCTATTCCTGAAATTTCTAAACCTGCATTAGGAGGTGATTGTTTTTGATAATTTTCTTCTGGACTTTCCTGAGAAGTTAAATCAGGCATGTCTATTCTTGCTTTTTCATATCCTTCTGGTTTAAAACCTTCTATACCTGTAAGTTCATACAACTGTCTTCTTCTATCACTAGAAAGATTATCAAGATTAACTCTTCCTTTAACATAATCTCCAAAGGTATCAATATTAAATCCTGCTTTTCTAACTACTCTCCCTCTGACTCT
>WJLK01000142.1 GCA_014728565.1 Candidatus Pacearchaeota archaeon | reverse complement strand
GAATTATACACCAAAAGAACTTCTTGAAGAATGGAAACATTGGCAGAGGCTATTAGATAATAAAATAAAAGAAATTGGTGAGGAAAATCTAAGGGATAAACCAGAGTTATTTGACTGGGTTTTTGATGAGGGAGAAGACAACCATTATCTTGAACATTTAAACCAAATTAAAGAAGCTTTAGATAAAAAATGAAAGAAGATATCAAAAATAGAAAAGGGCAAAAAATAGTAGTTCAAATAGAAGAAAAAGAAAATCCGAAAGGAATTGCTTTTGTAATGCATGGATTAAGTGGGAATAAAGAACAACCTCACATAAGGACTATGGCTGATGCTTTTTTAGAAAAAGGATATACCGTTATCTTATTTGACACTACTAATACTTTTGGAGAAAGCGATGGACAATTAGAAGATGCGACAATAACTAACTATTATGAAGATTTAGAAGATGTAATTAAGTGGTCTAAAAATCAAAGCTGGTACGAAGAACCTTTTATTTTAGCAGGACATAGCTTAGGAGGAATTTGTATACTTTTATATGCTGAGAAATATCCTAATGAAGTTAGTGCAATAGCTCCTATCTCTACTGTTGTTTCAGGAGAACTGAGTTTTAAAACTAAAGGAGAAGGGAATTTAGATGAGTGGAAAGAAAAAGGTATTAGGGAGTGGAAAGGTCATTCTGGACAAATGAAAAGATTAAAATGGAGCCACATGGAAGATAGATTAAAACACGATGTCTTAAAAAAGATTGATAAAATAAGAATGCCTATACTTTTAATAGTTGGAGAACATGATACATCTACTCCTGTTGAACACCAAAAAATTTTATATGAAGAATTAGATTGCAAGAAAGAATTGAATATCATCAAAGGGTCTGAGCATACTTTTAGAAGTGAAGAAGAACTTAAAGAATTAAAAGAATATTTCCTTAAATGGATTGATTCATTAGTAAAAGATTAAGAATCAAAAACATATATGAAATATATATTATATGACAAAAAGTAAGAAAAAGCATCTTTTTGTTTACACCGAGGATTCGGAAGTTCGATTCTTCCATCGCCCATTCATAATTTTTTAAAATGGAAAAAGATAAAGTTAAACAAATTGTAAAAGAAAATTATTCTAAGATAGTTTCCAATAAAAATTGTTGTTGTAGTTGTTCTTGTTCTGATGCTGAAGAAATTTCTAAAAGTATAGGATATAATGATGAAGAAATAAATAATGTTCCTGAAGCAAATCTTGGTTTAGGTTGTGGTAATCCTACTGCACTTGGAGAGATAAAACAAGGAGATGTAGTTTTAGATTTGGGCAGTGGTGCAGGTTTTGATGTATTTTTGGCTGCTAAAAAAGTGGGTGAAAATGGAAAAGTTATTGGAGTTGATTTCTCAGAGGAAATGATTAAAAAGGCACAGGAAAATGCTGAAAAATATGATTATAATAATACAGATTTTAGATTAGGAGATATTGAAAAATTACCTGTTGAAGATAACTCTATTGATGTGATACTTAGTAATTGTGTTATTAATCTTGCACCAAATAAAGAAAAAGTTTTTGAGGAATCTTACAGAGTATTAAAGAAAGGTGGGAGAATGTTTGTTTCTGACATAGTGCTTTTAGGAGAATTAACTGAAGAACAAAAAAGAGAAGAAGGTTTAATCTCAGGTTGTGTTGCAGGGGCTGTTCAAAAAGAGAATTATATCAATATGATAAAGAAAGCAGGATTTGAAATAAAAATATTAAGTGAAGATAAAGAAATATCAAAAAGACAATATCAAGGAATAAGTTTAGAAAGTTTGAAAATTGAAGCTGTTAAGAGGTAATTAAAAACATGTGTGAGATATGTATTATTCCTACGCCCAAATAAATTTTTTTATTAATTATAATGCAGACATTTTTACCATATCCTGATATTGAAAAGTCTCTAAAATCTTTAGATAGCAAGAGATTAGGAAAACAAAGAGTCGAGGCTCATCAGATATTAAATATTTTACTTAACAGAACAAAAACAAAAGGATGGAGAAATCATCCAGCAGTTAAAATGTGGAAAGGTCATGTTAATGCACTCAAATTATATTTTAATAAATCTGTAGAAATATGGATTTCAAGAGGTTATAAAAACAATATGAAATTTGAAACAATTAGGGGGAAAATAGTCTTTCCAAGATGGTTTGGAAATAAAAGATTTCATTCCTCTCATAAAAGCAATCTGCTAAGAAAAAATAAAAAATATTACTCAAGATTTGGATGGAAAGAATCAGAGAATTTGCCTTATGTCTGGCCTCCTAATGGTTACAATAAGCTTTAAATTACCTAAATACTAACTATTAATAATAAATAAAGAGTTTATCAGTAGTTTAATATGAAAGATGAAGATATAGAGCTTGCGGAAGAACATGTCAAACTAGCTGAAGATATTGTGATTGAAAAATCAAGGAAATCAAAAAAACCCCTGAAAGAATTTAAAGAAGCTGAGTTTGCTTTAGAAAGAGCAGAATCAGAAATAGCTGATTTGGAAGATAAGGGTGAATGAAAAAACAAAAACAACTCTTGATTGCAGGACATTATCCTTGGTTAGTTTCTACTATTGCCTTTTTACTTCCAAGTATTAATTTTTTAGGTAGATTGAAAAAATGAAAATTAACTTTAAACCAAAAAGCTTTTTGGGTAAATTATCAGTTGTATTAATTATTGTAATGCCTATATTGTTTTATATTGGTATGTCATTTGTGAATTTTTATGAATCTGTTCCAGCAGGAAAAACAATACCTCATGATATTATTGTAAGGCCTGGAATAGCCCTGCCGATGTTAGTAGGATTTATTTCTGGAATAACAGCTTTTTTTATAGGTATTATCAGCATTATAAGAAAGAAAGATCATTCTATTCTTGTATTTTTATCTACTTCAATAGGATTCTTAACTTTGCTTTGGTGTCTTATAGAAGTTTTATTTCCTCATTGATATAAAAAAATATTAAACTAGCTCAGAGTTAGTTTGAATTATTTTTTAGCTTAAATTTTTTAAGAAATAAAATTATAGATTGAAATCTTAATAAATCAACTTTTATGATTTTCTAAGAATTCTTTGATATAGGGAACAGCTATAGATGTCCATGTCTCTACATTCTCAGCTTTGCACATTTTTTCTAGTTCAAAAAAATCCATTAAATGTCCTTTTGCCATTTCTCCTTGTCTTGGAGTTACATTTGTAGCATTTGTAAGAATTAGATTAAGAACACCTAGATGAACCTCTCCAACAGAATTGCTGTCATCATTAATGTAGCCTAGAACATGATGTTGCCTTTTAGTTTCACCTATTACTTTTACTTCTTCATCAAATTCTCTTAATGTGCTGTCTTTTATAGGGTCATTACTGGAATTATCCTGTTGTTCAATATGACCTCCTATTCCACCACTCCACTTTCCTGCTAATCTTGATTCATTATGGGCTCCTGCACGTTGATATACAAAAACCTTCCCTTTTTCTGGATTAACTATAAATGTGTATCCTATGGGATGTTTTATATCAGGATTATTTTCAATATCTCCTCTTCTCATCCACTGAAAATTCTGATTGATTCTTGAATTATAATCAATTTCATGAGAAGGTTTAAAACCCTGAAAAGCATCTTTATTATCCTCTCCAAATAGATGCTTTCTTGCAACTGCAAGAATTATCTTATCGTATTTATCTGCCATTTTTCCTCTTTATGTTTTTTTTAAAACCTGTTCTTATTTAAATCTTTGTGCTAGTTATTATATATTATTCGGTTTTTTGTTAATTTATATAGTTGATTAATAAGTATATTCTTGAAAACACAAATTATTTTTAAGCTATAATCTTAAGAATTTTCATGGGAAAAAATGGTGAAATACCTTTAATTAGACCTAAGTTTCTTGCTCTTCCTGAGAAACCTGAGAGCATGAGTAGAGATGAATTAGAGGATTATATCAGGAGAAGAAAGAATGACAAAGGGAAGAATACTGCAATTTTTTATGAAGCTCTTTATGATGTTTTAAGAACAGACCCTAGATGGAGAGGCAGAAGATTAAAAGTTAGAAATCCTGAGGAGTATGGTGTTTTTGCAGATAGTCCATTGCCTCTTAATCACTCTTCTGATTCCTTAAAACTGTATGGTTCAGGACCTGTTTATGGAGAAGTCAAGACAACTGCACTTAGACATTCAGAAGGTTGGTGTTCTCCAAAACAGCTTGCAAGATACTGGTTAAGAATGGAGGCTAGAATTGAAGAAGGTGATAAGATACCTGGAATTCAGTATGGATTATTTAGATATGGTACTCATGATGATTATGATATGCACAAGTGTGATAGATATGGAAAAAGAGTAAATAAAAAGAGACATATATGTGATGATAGATGTCTGACAAGAAATCTTACAAAAAAAACAAGAGATTTAACTGTTATTCCTCTTAATCTGCTTATTGCTTTATTTATGTCAGATAAATTTGGCAGAGCAGTAATAGTGAATCAGACAAATTCAAGACAGGGAGAATCTTCTGTTCCTTATTTTAGGTTGTTTGGAAGTACCTGTTCTTATTTTCATGGTAATCCTAGAACAAAACCTGTTGAAAGTGTTGAGGAACTTCTTGGAGATTCTATATCTCCTGCAACTTATGGAGTTTTATGTTTAAGAGACATGAATATTGTCAGAGAGCAATCTGGTCCTGTGCACTGTCTTCCTGAGAGTTTTTCTGGAAATCCTTATCTAATTCCTAATTTTCCTGTTGTCAGAGTTGAGATGACAAGAACAAATGAAGAAAAATGGATTGAGAATTTCAGGAGATATGGAAGAGAATTACTACAACATTCCCTGCATTTAATGGATTTGGAATCTGTAGCTGCTGAACTAATAGGATTTGATGAGATTGAGGAATTTGTTCCAATTAAAAGATATGATGAAGTTCCATTTTAAGAATTAAACAATCTCATCTGGCCTGGTGATTCCTGAAATTGTTGTCTTTTAAAATAAACTCTTGAGTCATTTCCAGGATAAAAAACTGTTCCTGTCCTGTCTGATTTTGGTCTGTAATCGCAATCTACTTCACAATTGTTCTGGCAAACAGGAATTTTATTTTGAGAACATAGATAAGAACCTAATGCCCATAAAAAATCATCAAGTTCAACAGCTGAAATCTGATGTCTTTTAGTTAGGTCAAGAAATCCTTTTGTTACAATCGGAACAAGTCTGTCAGAGTTTAATCCTGTTATTTCAGAGTGATGTTCAGGATGAACTTTTGTTCCACCCATGTAAAAATCCAGGCAGTTTGAAATAGCAATTCTAATAAGATGCCTGTCTGCTTTTACAGGAATTCTGTGTTCTGGAAAAGGCCATATTCCAAATCTTACCAGATTTTTAACAAAAAGAGCTGCTTTTCCAACTCCAATTCCCATATATCGCATTTGTTTGAAATCCCCTAATTTCTGAAAAACATCATCTATCTCTCTGTCAGAGACTCTTCTAGCTGTTTTATATCTTGGATAGATGTTTCTAGGATCTCCTTTATAGAGTCTTTCAAGTCTTCTGGAATTAGACTGAACAGCTCCAACTGGATTTCCTAGTCTAGTATTAGTAAAACCAGATCTCTGAAGAAGAGATTCAAGTTCAGATTCTCCTAATTTTGATAAATCTGAAAGATCTCCATTGAGATCTTCTGCTAGTTTTCTCATAGCTTTGTAAAGAGTATTAGCCTGTGTCATGGAATCAAGTAGACAGGAGTAAAAAAGATAAAGTGAATGCTCTTTTGAACCTTGTTCTAGAGATTCAGGAACAACAGCATCTGGATAGAGATTTTCTCTTTGAAAAGGTCCTTTTTTTTCAGTTCTACCCTTTGCCATTGTAAAAACAATATCAACTAGTTTTTT
Organism: Candidatus Pacearchaeota archaeon; assembly: GCA_014728565.1. Taxonomy (GTDB): domain Archaea; phylum Nanobdellota; class Nanobdellia; order Pacearchaeales; family GW2011-AR1; genus ARS1285. The sequence continues at coordinate 3,744 of WJLK01000142.1, read as the reverse complement.
TGCTCTTCTTGAATTAAAAAATACATCAACTCTTGAATCATGCGAGTATTTTCCCATTTTAATACCTTTAATCAGAAGTTTAAAAAAATATATACCCTGGAATAATATTTGTTTTAAACAAAGTTTTAATTAGAAATATATGGGGAAAAGAAAGACAAGTATACCACTTAAGAGTGTAAGACATGTATCAGGAATATTAGAAATAAGAGGTTATGAACCTAGAAGATTATTTGATTTATTTTCAGATAATAGAATACTTCCTGATTTACAGGAAGTAGAAGATTATTCTGAAGTTGAACCTGTTCTCAGAGGTCTTGAAGAAAGAATTCAAACTTCTGTTGATAGGAATGAATTTTTCAGAAGATTCTTAGTATTAAAACCAAAACCAGTTTCATATAAAAAACCAAGAAAAGAGTCAGTGATTGTTAAAGCAGGAGGAAAAGGAGATTATGTTAGAAGAAGAACTTCAGAGGGAGAGGTAGTTGATGTTTGTGAATGTAAATTTAATGCTGATTTTTCAAGAGGTTGTATAAGCCAAGTTCATGGAGCTTTGCTTCAGGAAGTTTTGGATAATAATGGAGTTTATGAATCAGATATGGCTTTTAGAATTTACAAAGCTGCTGGTTTTGCAGACCAGAGATGTGGTTATTGCTATGCTTACAGAAACATGGGTAATGTAGCTCCAAGAGATGTTAATGAAAAAACAGTTGCAGGTTTTCAGGAGCATCATCCTGATATTATAAGAATTGGAAAACTAACAGAAGCAGGACATCCTTATTACTGGAGGTTTTTAAAGAAATTTTTTGAATTATGTAAAGAGCATGGTTCAAGAATCATTTTTCCAACTAAAACATTTCCATTTGGTATTCAAGGCTCTCTTGAAACAGAGAATTTTGCTTTTAGAAATTTTTCTACTGTCGGGAATTTAGCAAGGTCTGTAGACATGGAATCTGGAGAAGAAATAGCAGAATTATTAAAAGAGATAGATGCTAGTCTGATGTATAGTATTGGTTATGATTCTGAGGAAAGAGGAGCAGTAACTCAGGGTTTTTCAAATGTCTGGAGAATTCAGCAAGCTGAGAGACATCATGAACAGAGAGTTAATGTATCTCTGACAGTGGTTTGTGATATGGCTATGTCAATAGAGAATAATGTTTCAAGAGGTTCTTCTGTTTTAGATGCACTAGAATCTCATGCTAGAACTGGAATTAATTTAAGATTAATGCCTTTAAGACATCCCTCTAGAAAATTATTAGCAAGATTAGGTTGTGGTTCTTATGAAGATCAAGTTGTTTATGATCCTGATATTCATGACAGACTCTGGTTACCTGGAATGGAAACTACTGCAGTTTATAGAAAAAGGAGAAATAGAGAGTATATTCCATTAGAAATGCATTATGATTTTAGGAGATTATATGAAGCAGGTATTGGTATCTGTGGGATTATTGATGGATGTGAACATTGTGATAAATGTAATCTATGGGATGAGAGAATTGAATTTCCTGAAAGCCAGTTAGTTCAGGTAGAAAGTACAAAAACTACTAAGCCTTATGGAGTTGATAAAAAAGCTGGTTCAATAGGATTGGAAGTTATTGAAGATCCTCAGCAGAGATTATTTGAATAATTTTAATCGAATCTTGTTGATGTTATATTTAAAATACTCTCCTCTGACAACGATTTATATCCTGAATATTCCCTCCCTGAATTATATCCATTGAATCATAAATAATCTGAGTAAGTGAGTGCAAATAATATTGTTTATCTCTTTCAAGGAGGTCCCTTTTAAGAAATAATCTCCCATCTCTTGTTATTATAGACCTCTGAACATCATGAATCATATCAAAATTAGGTCTTAGATCTAATATAGGCCAACCACCTCTAATATGCCTTGGAAGATTTTGATTATAGCTTATTCCCCAGTATCCTTCTGGAAATCCAATTATATATGCATAAAGAATTAATTTTTCCTGTTCCTTGCCATTATCAAGAGCAAGTGCATTTTCAGGTATCCATAAACTAGTTCCTTCGTATCTTAGATATTCTTCTTCTTTCCAGTAAAAACCTTCTACTACTAAATCTGTTTCCTGATTCATAAATTGTTTTATTATTTTTTATTTTAAAATTTAATCATGATTTATTATAGTAAATCCTAATAATCCTTATAAGTTTAAATTTAATGATTAAGATATGGATCCTCAGCATATTCTTATACTTGCAAATAAAAATGGAAATGCATGGAATTTTGCTAATAAAGTCTACCAGAAATTAAACAGTAATCCAGACAGAGAGAAGAAGTATAAGTTAGGAGAGGTTGAGATAAAGAAATTTTCAGATGGAGAGATTTTTGTTAAGATACTTGATAATGCAAGGACAAAAGATTGTTTTTTTATTCATGATTCTTCAATGATGCCTCAGGATTGGAGTGTTTCTCTTGGTTTGGTTAATGATGCTCTTATGCGTTCCAGTGCACTGTCTATTAATAATGTCCTTCCTTATATGAAATATAGCAGGCAGGACCGGATGTCTGAGCCAAGAACTCCAGTAAGTGCGAGTTTCCTTGCCAGAGTTATTAACAGAAGTGCTAATAGGGTGATTACAACTGATTTGCATAATCCTGCTACAACAGGTTCTTATGATATTCCCTTTGATAATTTAAAGGCTTATCCATTTATTATTCAGTATTTAATAAAATATCATCAGGATTTCTTGAATAAAGCAGTTGTTGTTGCTCCTGATGTCGGAAGTGCAAAAAGAGCTGAGAGTTATGCAAAAAGAATTGGTGTTAATGTTGCAATTGCCCATAAAAAAAGAGAAAAAGCAGGAGTTGTTGGAGATATGACGATAATAGGTGATGTTTATGGAAAAAATGCATTGATTGTAGATGATATGATTGATACAGGAGGAACATTATGTAAGGCTGCAGAGGTTTTAAAACAAAGAGGTGCAGAGAGAATATACGCTTGTGCAACTCATGGTATCTTTAGCAATGAATCCTCTGAAAAAATAAATAATTCAGAATTTGAAAAAGTGATAATAACTGATTCTATTCCAATTAGTTCTAATGGAAAGATAGAGGTTGTCAGTATTGCTGACTTGTTTGCAGAAGCTATATGCAGAATAACTCATGGAGATTCTATAAGTGAGTTATTTAGGAGCTAAAAGTCTAAAGTAATCATTAACATAATTACAGATAGGAGCAAACCCTCTTTTTAAAAAAAATTCCCTTAAAGATGTTCCTCTAACTAAACAAGCCCGAGCACCTAGTTTTTTAATGTCATTAATAAAAAAATCTAAAATTTCTGTGGCAAATCCATTTCCTTCTCTTGATCTATAAACTGATTCTTCACTGCCTAAAGGATAGAAGGATTCTACAACAGCAATTTTTTTTCTTGAATTAAGAAATTTTAGTAAATCAGAGTGAGTTAGAACCTCTGGAGCATAATCATTAGAATGAAAAAAATCAGGACTATGACACAATTCCATGCTAATCTCTCCAGGAGGAAGACTATCTTTAAAATCAATTGAATAATCAAATCCAGATATAGAGCAATTAAGATAGTTTGTAACAGAATCTCTTGTTATTGAGAAAGTTGGAATTGCAATACTCATAGAAAAAATAAATTCAATTAATATTTAAATTAATCTGTAGTTTATTAGGATAAATAAAAGATTTTTTAATAATAAAAAAACTTAAAAATATATTATTTTAAGTAAATTTGAGGTGATTATGCCTCAGATCTGATT
>WJLK01000141.1 GCA_014728565.1 Candidatus Pacearchaeota archaeon | reverse complement strand
TCAAAGAAAAGAGTTGTATTGCTGCAGGACAGAAAAGCTGCATCTTTGAAGTCAAACTCAAATAGCATTGCAGATTCTGAACAACTTATAGATATCTAAAATAGGAAAGGAATTTCTATGGCAGAAATAAACATTGCTTTCTTTCCCTTCAAACTGTATTTTATGTTCTGCCAAACCACTAAAACTGTAGAGAGAACTTCCTTTGTTATAGATCTGTTTAAGTAGGAATAATGTAGGTTTGTCAGAAAAGTCCATGCTGTCTTTTTCAAGACCATAAAAAGGAGATAGACCTAATCCTAATATTGGTATACCCTCTCTTTTTAGTTTTTTCATCGACAGATATAATAAAAAATCTCCTGTTCCTCTTGGTGCCTCTGAAGATGTTCTGAGAATATCTGAAGAGTATCCAATCAATTCTCTATTTCTATAAATTGGATTAAAAATTATGAATCCTATCATTTCATCATCTTTAAATGCAAAGAATCTTCTGGTTCCTATCTCAGGTATTGAGACAAAAGGTCTTGCTAAAAATCTTAATTCTTTTTTTCCTTTTTTCTCTTTTTTTAACCAGTCCTCAGAAATCTCATGAATTCTGTTCAGGCTTATTTTTTCTAGTTCTGTGTCTTCAAATACTCTGACTTTTCCTTTACAGTTTCTTATGTTATTTCTGAGATTCTTTTTCTTTCCTTTTGAAATATTAAATTCATTTAAATCAATGGAAGTTTCTATTCCAAGAGGAGTTGCATAAAATTTCCAGTTATTTAATATTTTTGATATTGGTTGCGAAACCTGAACAAAGGTAGTTTTAGGAAATCTTTCTAAGAATAACTTAAGAATCTCTTCTATTTTCATGAAATCACAAACAGGATCACCTAAAACATATCTCTTATTAGAGGTTTTTTTGTATTTGGCATAAGCAATAAATCCTATTCCCTCCACAATAAAATAATTCATTCTAGGCTGGAGAGTTGAGTAAGCCATAGTATGGCTTCCATATTTTTTAATATAATTAAAAATTTCCTGGAATTTTTCAGGTTCTTTTCTTATAAGCTCGTAATTATATATTTTTATCATTCTATAGTAATTACATATATAAACATTTATAAAGTTTGGGGTTATAATGTTTTTATGGATGTTGAGAGGTTAGAGGAATCATTATATGCAGAGGGTGTTTATTCAAGAATTTATGATTATAGAGGTAATTCTTTCAGAGATTTGGGTGAAAGAAGTGCTGAGGTAGAGAGATTATCTACAACTATAAATGGAGAATTAAAAAATGATAATATTCCCTCAGAATTACATGGAATGTTTTGTCTTGCAAGAAATTTATATGATACTGCAGTAAGAGCAGATGCTGTTAGAAGAGAGAATGACAGTGTTTTAGAGAGATTGACAGCAGGTTCAAGACTTGTTGTTGGATTGCATGGATTAAGGCAAAATTCAGGAAGTTTTATTAGATTTAAAAAAAAGTTAGAAAGAGGGGGTTTTGAATTTGTAGGATTAGATTATGACTGGAGAGTTCCATTTAAAGAGTTCTCTGGGAAAGTAGAAGAAGAACTAATTGATATGGATGTTCCATGTCCTGTTTATGCATTAGGACATAGCACAGGTGCAGATATTTTTAGATATGTTTTTGCAGGAAATACTGAATTAGCTGAAAAATTTAGTGGGTTGTTATTATCAGCTCCTGTTACTAATGGAAAAAAACCTGATTTAAAGGACAGGTTTTTGTTTGGAAATGCTGTAAATTATCATAATCCTGAAAATCCAGAATCAGAAGAAGTTCTGGAAAGATTTGGTCAGAGATTAAAAATTCCTTATCTAGTTATTTCTGCAGTATGGGACAGTTTTGTTCCTCTTGAATCCTCTCTAGATGTCTCAGGAGTTAATGTTGTTTTAGGTGGTTTTGGACATTTAGCTGGAACTGGATGCAGTAAAAGTTTCAACAGAGCTTATTTTAGATGCCTGGAATTTCTTGGAGTTGATATTTGATAACATAAAAATATTTTAATCAGAGATTGCAAAAAATAAAATAGGTGTAAAAGATATCATAGGTATTGCTGTACCTACCTTATCATTAAAAGTAACTATTGCTATTTTTATGTTCAAATACCAGAAAACATAAAATCAAAATCATCTCCTTAAATAGTATACATAAGTTTAAAAAGCAGTGATTACATGTTCTTCATAATTAGGACATTTTCAACTTGTCTTGTAAATAGAATTATTATGTTCAAGTTTGACTATTTCTAGTTAGATTAAATTAAATATATCTTAAAATATGAGAAAAAATAGTAAATCAGGACGAAATTTTGATAATAATGATGGTTTTGGAAACTTTAGAGGCAGTGGAAATCATTTTGGAAGAACAGAGCATCTAAAGGAAATAATTTCAGCAGAGGTCCGAGAGAAATGCATAAAGCAATCTGTTCTGAATGTAAAAAAGAATGCGAAGTTCCTTTTAAACCCACTCAAGGTAAACCTGTTTATTGTAGGGAATGTTACGAAAAGCACAAACCTGGGAGATTTTAAATGATGTTCTGTAGGAAATGCAATGGAAGGAACATAAAATCCCGTAAAAATTATTCATATGGTAAAAAATCCAAACCAACAATCACATTAGTTTGTAAGGACTGTGGTTCTGGAGATATTGAGGTAAAATCAAATAACTGGAGAAATAAATATAGGAGACATTAATAAAATCGAATCAGGAGGTAAAAAATGAAAGGAACTGTAAAATTTTTCAATGATATGAAAGAATTTGGATTTATAACTGGTGAGGATGGCAAAGATTATTTTGTCCATAAAACCGGATTAAAGGAAGGAGTTTCAATATATGAAAGTGATTCTGTTGAATTTGAAGTTGAGCAAGGAGACAGAGGTCCAAAAGCTGTAAAAGTTTGTAAAATAAGTTAATAGTTGTATTTGTAAATAAAATTTCTAACTTGTGTAAAACTTTTGATGCATTTTAGCGATCTTTTATAACCCTTTCTTACTAATAAGAATCCGAAAAGCTATTAAAGATTGTTTTTTATTAGTTATCATCAAAAAAGAGAAAATGGCACTATCATCTTTGTTGCAAAAATTGCTTTTTGTTAATCAGTATAATGTTAAGAATGGCAAGATTGAGATTCTGGGAACTCCTTTTATAATGC
>WJLK01000140.1 GCA_014728565.1 Candidatus Pacearchaeota archaeon | reverse complement strand
GTCCAAATCCTTAATAAAAATAAAGATTAAATATAAAAAAATCAGATTAGAAAACAAACTAAAAAAATAAAGATCTCCAATTCCTGCTAAAAGAAAAATCTGAAAAATTAATGAGAAACAGCAATAAAAAATACCAGTATAACCAATTTTTCTGTCAAATCTAAAAGCAAGTCCTAAAAAAAGCAATAAGGCCAATAAAAAAGATGTTATCAAAAATAAATGAAAAAAATCAATCACTTCTGTAAAAATAGAAAGAAGAGTTATCAGATAAAAAAACAAAAAATAGAATAATTTTCTGTTTTCAGAAAATAAATAAACAATTCTGAATAAAAATAAATTCTGAATAACAATTATCAAAGAATAAATAACTACAAAATCTCTCTCAGAATATCTAAGAATATCAGAGATCCATAAAATATAAAAGAAAGAAAGAATCAGATATAAAACTCCTATAATAAAAACATAATCAAATATTTTTTTTATTTTTTCATTTTTTCTGTGTTTAAAAAAATTAAAAGAGATTAGTAAAAATACAGCTAGGGAAACTACTAGATTTATGAAAAATATTTCTTTCATCTTTACATTATTTTTTTAATCTAATTTTGTTTAAACTCTTTATTTTTATTAACTTTCTATAGATGTACTTGCTCCAAATACAACACTGCCATTACAGGTCCCTCCAACTCCTGCTGGAACATATATTCTCCAGTAAGTCTCTTTTGTTGCTTCATTATAACCTTCATTTTTCCTATAATCTAAATTAAATTTTTTTACAGCAGCATTACTGGTTAAATTTGTATAATTCACTTCAAAATCTGAAAAAGTCAAAACTCCAGGATTTGAAGAAGTTAAATTATATTTCTCATAATAAACAGATATATTGCTCCCTGAATCACAACTCATTGCATAACCATCCCCCTCTGAAACTCCATACCCTTTTAAACTTAAATTTACCATGATATTTCCAAAATTTGTCACATTAGTAACATTCTCCTCTGAAACTTCTCCACTATCCAAGCTACCAAAATCAATCGTGGAACCAACTCCAATAGAAAGCAAAGAATTGACATTTGTTGTATCAGAGCCAATTCCTGATGTTGAGAGATTATCTTCAACTCTGATAGTACAATTCCACTGACCAGAACTAGCATAATACCAAACATAAAACTGGCAAATAATCTGATTCTCATTAGCATCTCCGTAACTAGAATTTAAATAACAGCTATCATTTGTGTAATGAGTATTGTTATCATCAGAATCTCCATAAAATGAACTAGAATGGAAAAATTCTGAATTTATATTTTGCAAATTATCTCCATCAAACTCTTCAACAATAGCTTCGCATGTAACAGTTCTATTTGATGCTGCAATTAGGTCTATCTCATTTTCTGGAACAACTATTGAATCATCAACTGAAACAGAAGTTAGATTCGGAGGACTATTTAATGTGAGATTAGGAGCAATATCATAACCAGCAGAAGTTACAGTTGCATTAACAACTCCTGTAATATAGCCATCACCATTATTAATTACTCTAATACTCAAATTATCACCAATTACACAACTTTCATTCAACAATTCACAATCAATCATATAAATATTATTTGTTTTTGAATTTCCATTAACACCTATTGTATCAGTAACATTATCATTAATACCATTGTTAGGATTCCATAAAACCACTTCATGATCCTCTGCAAGAGTCCCGTCTAAGGCATCATTAACTATTCCCACTATGTAATGTGCAGCAGAAACAAGAGGTATAACTAATAAAATTATTACTAAAATGGGAAAAAAATTAAACCTCATTTTATAATCAAGATTTTGGCAAAACTAAATTAAAATCTTTATTTGCAATTATCTCATACTTCTTATTAGGGTAGATTATAAAATTTTCTCCAACACCTCCAAAAACATTGACATATCCAAAATCATAATCTTCATTTTTACATGAAACAACTTCTATATCCTGGTTTAATTCAACTAGAGTCTTAACATAAAAAGGCTCACTATCATTAATAACAATATTATTTTTTCCTTCAACAAGATACAGATTATTCTCTTCCATAGATAAGATAATAAAACTACAAATAATCAAAAAAACTACAAAAATTGCAATAAACAAAAGCTTATTTTTCATTTTCCACATCTTTCCTAACTTTTTCAAAAAAATAAGAAACTTCTAATTTAAATTCATCTGAAAGTTTTTTATAAATTTTCTCTAATTCTCTGAGGAGTTCTTTATCTCTATCTTTTTTTAATTTTTCTATCCCACTTTCCAAAACAGAAACAAGAATTTTATTTCTCAATAAATCTAAATCCCTATATAGAATTTTCTTCTCTTTTTTAGTTAGACTCTTATAAAGGTTCTTTAAGGATTTATATATCTCTTCTGCTTCATCCAACTCTCCTTTTTCTAACAACTCAAAACTTTCTTTAAGCTTCCCTGAAATTCTCAGAAATAAATCAGAAGGTCTATTATTTTTCAAATAAAAAAAGTAAACAAACAATGCTATAATGATAAGAAATCCTATAAATAATCCTGAATATTCTTTAATAGATGGGTTTAAAAAGAAATAACCAGTAATTCCTGATGTTTCTCCAGAATCTTCTAAAAGTCTTACAAGTACTAATTTTGTATCTTTTAATTTAGATACAGAAGATCTCTTGTTAGAAGAATAAATAATCTCCTTGGCATCAGATTCAAAAGAGATGATAGGATCCTCTTTTATAACCTGATAATTAATATTATGCACATTTATTTCAGAGGCACTCTCCACAAAACTTTTAGGAATAACTTCCACAAGATAGGTATTTTTATCCCTCTCTAATTCAGCACTTATGACTTTTTTAACAACAGACATCTCTTTTTTAGTGCCATCAAGGTAAACAACTTCAATGACATAATAATCACTATTAATTTTTAAACCAGAATCTTCTTTAAGTTTCAAAGATTCCCTAACATTCCTTTTTTTATTGCTGTCTGAAATTTGAGAATCCATCTCAAGTATAACCTCCTCAATATCTTTTTCCTCTATTTCACTAACCTCACTATCTTCATCTAATACAACAATATCTTCTGGAACTTTTTTCTTTATTATATTCAATCTTAATGTAGAAGAATCAATTTTTCTGTTTAATTCATCTTCACTTAAATCCTGAAGTTTATATTTTTCAACATCTCTCTTTAAGGAATTTAGTTCACCTTTTGAATCTGAAATACCCTTTTTCAGACCCAAATCTGAAAAAAGTTCTATCTCCCTGTTATCCTTTAAATCAATAGAAGACTCTATTGAAATTATTTCATCAATAACAGAATCTATCTCTACAATAAAATTATCAACTCTCCCCCTCAACTCAGGATCCAACCCTCCTAACCCTGAACTTGAAGTTTTATTATCCAGCAAAACAGTTGCATGAGATTCAAATGAAAGGTCTCCCTCATTACCAGCACTATCAATAGCTGAAACTCTGTAATAATAAGTCTTTCCCTTCTCAACCAGACTATCTTCAAAAAAAGATTCTTTAGTGGATTCATAAAAATCAGTATAATCAATATTTGAGCTAGTTGATCTATAAATTTTAAACTCTTCAAAATCATCTTCATCATAATGCCATTCGAGATCTATACTTCCAACACGACCGACAGAACGAAGATTTGTGATTGTTTTAGGTTTTAAAGTATCAACTATAAAAACATTCCCTTTTATAATTTCATTACCAGGCCTTCCACTTAAATCATAACTCTTAAATTTAAAAGAAAGAATTGAATTATCATCTGACTCTGGAATAATCAGATGCCCTTTCCATTTTTTTTCTGAACCTTCAAGGGGTATAGAATTATAAACAACACCATCAAAGGAATAAGAAAGCTCAGGTGTCTGAGAAACAATTTTTGAAGTTAATAAGGTAACATCAACCATCCCTCCACTTAAAGGACTTTCCTCTGACAAAAGAATATTAGCACTAACTCTCTTATTTACTCTTAAAAGAAATTCTGATTCTGGAGGCTCATTACTAGAGTTATTCCTACATTTTATATAATAAGTATAAATAGTTTCATCATCAAGATCCCTGAAAACTTTTTCATGAGACTTGCCAGAACTAATATCAAAATAATCCATATTTTCATAAGACATTCCTCTGAATTCACTGTAGCGACAAACAGCACTTCTGTCTGTGTTGACTCTAAGTAATACAGAAGAATAATCTATATCAGCCTCCTTCTGAACACTTTCTGAAAATGAATAATCAAAAGTGACCATATGGCTTGTCTTTGCACTGACAATGTTAGTACTCATAGATAAAATTATTATCATCAGCAAACATACATACTCTTTTTTTATCATTTTAATTTTAAGTTCTTTAACTTTAAATTCAGCAATCTCCTCTCTTTTCTAATTTTATAAAATAAGAATAATATTAAAAATATAAATGTAATGTAAACTGTATAAATAAGAAAGTTCTTATAATTAGATCTCTCTGAAAATACCTCAAAAATAGCACTGGACTCAAAAGTTCTCTTACTACTATAAAAGACCCTTCCATCTATAGTATATCTTCCAATTCTTCCAGGAGCATAATAAAAATTAAAATCACTTGTTTCTGAAATAGGAACAAGTAATTTATCACTCTCAAGTATCTGAACAAGTTCATCTCCTAATGAGATTCTTCCCTTAAAATAAGCTTCCACCTCTTTTTCACCTGTATTCTTAAATTTAACACTTATAGGCACTCTCTCACCAAGTTTTACTTTTCTTTTTGTAACAATACCTAATAAAGAACCCTCTGCTTTCAAAGCTCCTTGATCTAAAATATCAAAAGTTAAAAGTTTAGAGGCATAGCATTCTATAACAGAGATATCTGACCAATACTGACCTGTATCAAAAGTATCAGAATCTACTCTAAAATAAGCTTTTTCTTCTTTAGAAGGAAGTATTTCATCACCTAAAAAATCCTCTTTTTTAACAATACTTATCTGATCTCTATCCCATATATCCACAACAACATTGGGTTTTAATCTAACATTCCCTGTGTTTGATATTTCAACACTAAAAACAATATTGTCTCCTTTTTCAACAGATTCAACATTAAAATTAGATGCAGAACATCTAACTATCTCAACATCAGTAACACTGACATCTATCTTCAAGTCGAGGTTAGATCTAACAACACCAACTGCATGACCTTTCACTCCTGTTCCAAAAGCACCTGTCTTAATTCTCAAAAAACCACTATAATTACCATTTGGAACATCTTCAGGAGGATTGACAGATATAAAAAGTCTGTAAGGCTCACTTTTTTTAACTGAAAAATTAACTTCTGAAAAATTTATCCAATCTTTTATCTCCCCCATTGGTTGAAGCTCAATCAAGACATATTCATCAACATCAACAGATACCAAAACTGATTTTTCAGAATAACCTCCCCTTAATACATCATCAAATCTTAAAGAAGCAGGACTAACTCCAACATTTGCCGCTGACACAACATTTAGATTATTAATCAAACAAAATAAAAAAAATAAGAAAAATGTCTTTAGTACAAATATTTCAAAATATGTTTTTTTGGATTTCCTAATCATTTTCCTAACTAAAAACTAAGCATTTAATTCAACATAAAAGTAGTATGTTGTTGGATTAGTATCTCCACTATGCCCGTCCTCAGGAACAATCATCTCAAAATCATGATTATCACTATCAAAACCTGTTGTATCATCACTTAGTATAGATACAAAAACTGGAATATTCTCTGTAACTGCTTTTATTAAAACTTCATCAAAAGTTCCTGCTCCTGCATCATTGAATAACTTAGTATTACTACAGTCTCCTGAACTAAAAGTAGTGCTTGCTGTTGTAAACTCTGCATGATTACTTAAACTAAATGTCTCATCAACACCATCAACATCACTACTATTAATATTGAAATAATTTTCAATAGCTGTAATATTATCACTGGCGTTTCCTGCAGTCAGATTATAGCACCTTATTGATGACCATGTAATACTGGCTGAGTCATTAATTGCATATATCTCTCCCTCTGCTGCTGCCTGACTCCAGTTATACAATACATTACTACTAGCATCTGATAATTCTATTGTTCCACTAACATTACC
>WJLK01000139.1 GCA_014728565.1 Candidatus Pacearchaeota archaeon | reverse complement strand
CCCCTCATTTCAGATACAATGTCTCTTGGAAGGAATTTATTCTCAAACCAGTTTTCAAGTTTATCAAGGTCATCAATTTCTTCATTTAAATTATCCTGAAGCTTATCAAAAAATCCTTCTTTTTGTATCACTGGTTTTGGTGGCTTGATTTCTTCTGTTATAGGTTCTTTTATTTCTTCTGGTTCTTCAGTAATTTTTTCTTTTATTTCAACTGTTTGTTCAGGAGGTTCTTCCTGTTTTAGATAATCATTGACAATATCTCTGTGTTTTTCTAATTTTTTGTCTTCTAGTTTTTCCTCAATTTCATCAGTTGCTAGGTCTGGTAGTTCATTAGGAACTTTATTTTTTTTAAATAATTTTAGAAATTTCATCTTCATCACCTTTTTAACACAGAATTCAATTTAATTTAAATACTTTGCGGTAAGACTTATTTTTTTAGGAAGATTTATTAATTATCTTTAAGACTTATAATTATGAATCAGAAAAAAAGGGCTGATCTAGTTTGGACTATAGTTAAAAGGGAATTAAAAAAAGAAAAAAAAGAGAAATTTGTTTTATTTTCTTTTTTATTTTTAGTTTTAATATCTCTTTCAGTTTTACTGGTTTTTTTAACTTCCAAACTTTTATTAACAGGATATGCACCTTATATTGATAGTCAGGCAGGTTATGTGACAGAGATAAATATAACAGAATATTTTGAAGTTATTTACTGGACAGGCATTTATGGTTTAGCTTTGAGAGTTCCTGGTTATACTGCTCAGATTGACGAGGATCTTGATCCTGGAGAGGTTGTTGAAGTTCCTTTATATTTTGATTGTATTCAGGAAGATGCTATTGGTGGCCCTGAAATTTATGCATCCACTTCTCAAACTGTAGACTTTAATAGTCTTCAACCAGCAACTCATCAGATGATTGATGATTTTACAGGGTGTTCAGGATCAGGAGAATGCTCAGCAGACACTTATATAGAGAATCTAAGTGTTATGGTTGGTGCTACTAATATAACTGATGTTCCTGGAACTTATACTCTTAAATATACTGGAGAGAATGATATTTTTGATATAGGTGCTTTAAATGATTCTAACAACCTAGTTTTTTTTGCTCATTTAAAGACAATTCAAAAAGGTTACAGTTCTAATGCAACAGTTAATTATCAGATGATTCTTCCTATTCCTGAAAATACAACCCAGAAGTATTATTTTTTTACAGATCCTTTTGATGAGTGCCCTGCAGGAGGTGTTGGCAATAATATAAATGCAAGTTCATGGGGTTATGTTAAGGATACTAGTGGAAATCCTATTGGTAATGCAACTGTTTCAGTAGCAGGCTCTTATGATACAACTGATTCTAGTGGATTTTTTAATGTAACATTCACTGTTGCACCAGGAACTTATAATCTGGTAGGTATGAAGTCAGGATACATCCCTAATTTTACTGATGTTGTTATTACTTTTTCTGAACCTCATTATCATGCAAATCTTACCCTTGATGTTTACTCATACTATAATGTTACAATAAATCCTTATGTTTATGGTTATGTTTTTAATGAAGTTGGATATCCTATGGGTAATGTTAGTGTTTATTTGGGAGATGATACTGATATCAGTGATTCTTCTGGATTTTATGAATTAAATCCTTTTTTATTTCCTGGTCAGAGTCCTATTGTTGCAATAAAAACTGATTATGATAATTATTACTATATTCTTAATTTTACAAATACAACATCATCTTTAAACCATAACATAACCATGGAACCTGTTACTGTTGTTTATGAGTATCCTACAGGTCCTTATACTACAGGTCCTTATGAGCGTCCTCCAGGAGTTAGACAGAGACAGGTAATTGAGATGGAGAGAAAAAAAGGAGAGGATTACTGGGTTAGCACAAAGGAGATTAGAAAACAGGTAAGACAGAATACTTTTGTTGAAGAAGCTGTTGGAATCTATAATTTTAAGAGATCTTCAATAAGTTTGAGTTTTTCATTATCTCGTAATCTAGAAGATTTTGTTAAATTAGATAAAACCTCCTCTGTTTTAAATGCTGATTCTTTTGATGAAGTTATTCTTACTATTTATGGAACAAAGCCTGTCGGAACTTACAATGGTACTTTAACAATCAGCGGTGATATTGAGAAAACAATTCCTGTTATTATTGAGGTTGTTGAGAAGAGATTTTTAGTGGAGACTCTTTTAATGGCTATAGATTTATTTAGAACTGTTGTTGCACCTGGTGATATTTTAAAGTATAAATTAAATTTACAGAATTTATTGAGAGAGCAGGGTTATAAGGTTTCTTTGCAAATGATGGTTAAGGAAGCTAATGGTTCTACTGTTTATGCTTCAGATACAGACGAGGTTGAGATATTGAATTCAGTTACTCTGTTAAAAGAGATTAAGATTCCTAAGAATGCTTCAGAAGGGGATTATCATCTTGTTGTTCATGCAGATTACCTGAATTTTTATTCTAGTGCTGTCTCTCCTTTTGTTGTATCAAAGCCTATTTATTTATATACTATTTTAGGTATTCCTTTATGGATTTATTTAGTCATTATATCTTTTTTTAGTTTTTTGTTCTTGAATTTTTTTATTTATAAAAGTTATAAGGAAAGAAAAAAGAGATACAGAATTGCTCTTGATTTAGGAACCTTGCCTAAACCTGGTGATAGGATTGTCAGATTGGGCAATATTGCAGAGACAAAGACTCCTGCTTATTACGGGCTTGATAAATTAACAACTCACTGTATAGTTGCAGGAGCTACTGGAATGGGAAAATCAATTTCTGCTCAGGTTATTATAGAGGAAGCTTTGATGAATAACATTGCTGTGATTGTTTTTGATCCTACTGCACAGTGGAGTGGTATGTTGAGGAAGTGCACTGATAAAAAAATGATGTCTTACTACCCTAAATTTGGAATGAAAGAGGCTGATGTAAGAGCATTTAAAGGAAATGTCAGGCAGGTCAAAAATGCAAGACAGATTATTGATATAAGTAAGCATACAAATCCTGGTCAGATACAGATATTCACTCTTAATAAGTTGGACCCAAAAGATATAGATGTTTTTGTTGCAAATGTTATCAGGCAGATATTTAGATCAGATCCTAAGGAGTCACCGAATCTTAAGCTTATAATTGTTTTTGATGAGGTTCATAGATTGTTAAGTAAGTTCGGTGGTTCTGGAGAGGGATTTTTGCAAGTTGAGAGAGCTTGCAGAGAGTTCAGAAAGTGGGGAATGGGTGTGATGCTGATTTCTCAGGTATTGAGTGACTTTGTAGGAGAGATTAAAGCTAATATTAACACAGAGGTTCAGACAAGAACCCTTGAGGAATCAGACCTATCTAGGATTAAGACAAAGTATGGAGATGAATTTTTAAAAAGTTTGGTTAGAGCTGAGGTAGGTGTTGCTATGTTTCAGAATGCAGAGTATAATAGAGGTAGACCATATTTTGTCAATTTCAGACCTATTTTGCATAATACTCGAAGACTGAGTGATGAGGAACTTGAGAAATACAACAAATATAATGATATTGTTGATGATCTTGAGTATCAACTTGAACAGCTTGAAAAAGAAAAGGTTGAT
>WJLK01000017.1 GCA_014728565.1 Candidatus Pacearchaeota archaeon | reverse complement strand
TTTATTTAGAATGAGCCAGTTCTAACTATGTCTAAAGATTCTTAGAGAGTTATAGTCTAACTCTCTTTGAATAATAATTCTAGAAATAAATATATTATGACTACATCCTAAAGGATGTAGATTTCTTCTCATTTAATAAAATTATTAATAAAACAAACATCTCTTTTTTCATCTTTAAATAACTTAAAGAATATATAAAAAACTTTCTAAACCTCAATACTAATTACTTTGGAAATTCCTTCCTGCATGCTTACTCCATAAAGAACATTGCTGCTTTCTGATATAATAGAATCATTATGTGTTATAATCAGATACTGTCCTTTTTTCATATGTTTTTTCAATAAATAAGCTAATTTTTCTGAGTTTCTTCTGTCAAGAGCTGCATCAATTTCATCAAAAATATAAAAGCAGTAAGGTCTGTATTCCTGGATTGCAAAAATAAGTGAAAGAGCCACTATTGTCTGTTCACCTCCTGAAAGAGAGGTTACATCAAAATGTTTTCTTCCAGTAACTCTTACTGTTATTCCTAATCCTGCTGCAAAAGGGTCTTGTTTGTTCAGAGGCTCAAGAGTCACTATTCCTTTTTCACTCAGCTCAGAAAAATTTCTTGAAAATAATTCATTGATTTCCTTTAAAGTAGCAAGAAAAGTTTTTTTCTTTTTTTTGTCAATCTGCTCAATTATTTTTAGAATTTCAGATTTTTCTCTTTCCAATTGTTCTACTTTTTCTTTTATTTTATCATACTCTTTTTTAATGTCATCGTAAACCTCTAAGGCCTTAAGATTAACACTTCCTATTCTTGCAAGAGTATTTTCTGCATTATTAAGTCTGTCTCTTAATTTATCCACTGGAATATTAATAAAATCAACTTCTGGAAATTCTTTTAAATCCTGAATAAGTGTCTCTTTTTTTGCATTAATCTGAGCTTTTTCAATCTTCAGATTATTGGTTTCATTTTCAAAAATTCTCTTGTCATTCTGTTCTTTCATTAAATTACTTTCTAAGGCTCTAATTTTATCCTGTAGAGAATTTCTGTGCTCAAACATTTTCTGATATTTGGTCTTAAGTTTATCTGCCTGTTCCTCTTTTTCCTCTACGATTTCTTCTTTTTCCTGCAAATTTTCAGAAATCTCCTCTGATTCTCCTGTAATCTCCTCTTTATCTCTTGATATTTGTTTAAGAGCAAGTCTCATTCTTTCTAATTCTCTCTGTTTAGTGGTTATTTCAATTCCAAGATTTCTCTCCTCACTTCTTTTCAGTTCATTGACTTCCAACTGCAAATTTTCATACTGTTCCTCGCTTATTTTTATTTTAGAAAGATTATTTTCAAGGTATTTCTTTTTTGATTCCAGATTCTTTAAATCAGATTCAAAACTCTTTATTTCCTGATTATTTCTTTTCAACTGCTGTTTTTTATCATCTATTGCCTGAAGTTTAATTATTGTTATCTCTCTATCACTTATTTCCTTATTCTGATTATTTATCTTATTCTTCAATTCTCCAAGAATTTTCTTTGTTTCTTTAATCTTCTGTTCGGTTTTTTGTATTACTTCTCTGGATTTTTTAATGTCTGAATTAGATTTTGAGATTACATGTTGTATATGTTCCTTTGTTATCTTGGTTTTGCATAAAGGGCAGGTATCAAGCTTGGAAACCTGTTGTTTGATTTTTTCAGCTTCCTGTATTATCTGGGACTGAATAGCTGTTGTTTTTTCCTTGTTGATTAATTCATTTTCTAAATTCGATATCTTATTTTTATTGCTCTCTATATCTTGCTTAAGGATAATGAGATTCTCTTTATTTTTTTCAAGAGTCTCTTTTATTTTTATCTCTTTTTCGTTTTGTTCTATCTGATTTAATATGATATTAGAGTTATTTTTCATCTTATTAATCATATTTTTCTTATCATCTATCTGGCTGTTTAAAGACGATAAGTTGGATTTCAGGAGATAGGATTTTCTTTTAAGTTCATCTAATTCATCAAGTTTTGCTTTTTTATCCTCAAGTTCTTTTTTTCTGTCTCTTCCTTTTTCCTTAGTCATTTCTTCTATTTCTTTTTCAGAAGTTTTTATTGACTGGTCAAGATTTTGTTTTCTTCTGTCTAATTCAGAAAGCTGATTTTCAAAATTTTCTTTTCTTGCTATTAGACCAGCTATCTCCTGTTTTAAAAGAGAAATCTCAGAATTAAGAGAATCTTGTTCCACTCCTGCTGACTGCTGAATTGTTTTTGATATGTTGTTTATCTTTTCACCTAAGGAAGAGATTTCCTGATTTATTTTTAAAATTAAAGAATCTTTTTTATTAATCTGGTTTGTTTTATCCTCGATTTTTTTTAAAATTTCTTTTAACTCTTTGTCTTTTTCCTGCAAGTTTCTGTTTATAATAGAAGCTTTGCATCTTTTTACAGTATTTTCCAGTTTTTTAAAACGAAGTGCCTGCTCTCTCTCATTTTCAAGATTTCTCATGTAATTGGTTCTCTCTCTTAAAACTGCATTGACCTGTCTCAATCTTTCGTCTGTTTTTTCTAATTCCCTTAGAGATTTTTCTTTTCTCATTTCATAGACAGAGATTCCTGCTACTTCTTCTATTACTTTCCTTCTTTCATCATGAGCCATTTTTACAAATCTCTCTATCTCTCCCTGAAGAACAATGTTAAAACCATGAGGGTCTATTCCTGCCTGTCCGAGAAGTTCTAAAACTTCCTGTCTTGTTTTTGTCTGATTATTTATCTTATAAACTCCCTGACCATTTTTCTTGACAATTCTCCTTATAATTATCTCCTCATTATCAAGTGCAAAAGTTTTTTCAGAATTATCAAGTGTCATCTCAACATAGGCAATAGGTGCTGGTTTGAACTCTTTATTTCCTGAAAACAGAAGATGAGCAGCTTTAGCTGCTCTTATTGATTTTATTGAAAGTCTTCCAAGAACAAAACATAAGGCGTCTGTGATGTTGCTCTTACCACTTCCATTTGGTCCTACCACGACATTCATATGCCTGTCTAAATGAATAGTTGTTTCACGGGCAAAACTCTTGAATCCCTTCATCACCAGTTTCTTTATATAGGTCATTCTTATTATAGCTATAATTCTATTAATGCTAATTATTAATAAAATAAGTCATATTTTTAAATGTTGTTTGAGTGAAGAAGTAGAATATAATCTGTTAGGCTGCTTTTCTTACTGTATTGCCATCAGTTTCTGAATGCATAGAAAGAACAGCAGGTTCTTCATCAGTCTCTCCATACTCTCTGTTTTTAAGGTAACCTAATGGAACTATTTTCAGTGCATCATTTACATAACTTAAGAAATTAGTTTTTGCATGATATTTAGCCCTATTGTCTGCTTTTGCATTAAACTTTCTTCTACCTCTCCAGATGTCCAAGACTTCTCCTCCTGGCAAGTAATATGCTATTGCTTTTTCAGGAATTCCTTCTGCATGCACTCTGGCCTGGTCTTTGACTTTTTCAGTTAATCCTTTTCCTGATTTCGCTAATCTATAAGAATCAATTCCCTCAGCACCCATGGTTAATGCCAAACCTAGTCTTTTAAATCCAAAATAAGCAGGAACAGATGCTACAAGACCTGCAGGACCTAATGCCCAAATTCCATAAGCTGCAGATGCTGTACCTAAAACATTTGAAACATTTCCTAATGTTCTGAGTGCTGTTGCTAAATAGTTTAATCCATTAGAATCATAGTATTGCCTTGCGTAAGTATCATAAGAATCTTCCAGGTCTTTTCTTAATCTATCTTCCAATAAAGATTTTTGGCTATCCTCTGCATTATCCAATACTTCTCTAATCTCATCATCTCTTAATAGGTCTTCTAATTTATCTTTCACAAATCTTTCGCGTTTTGACTCAAACATTTTAAATTTTTATAAAATTTATTATAATTTTGAATTTTTTAATAATTGATTGATTGTTATTATACCAATTATTTTTCCTTCTTTGACTACAGGAGCCATAACATGGTTTTTTCCAATTAATTTTTTAGAGAACTCTTCAACATCATCATTAATCTCTGCTATATCTATTGGATTTGACATTATGTCTTTTGCTTTTGTCTCTTCTAAATTTTTGTTCGCTGCAACAACTCTGTTGTTTATATCAATTACTGAAATAATTCCTGTTGGATAATCTTCATCATTTACAACAAAAATATGCCTTAACGAAGTTTCTCTTAATTTTTTAGCTACATCTATAACAGATTCATTTTCATTGCACTTAAATGCTTCAATTAATACACATTCCTTTATTTTCATTTTATATTCCTCCTCCGTCACAATATTTCGGGTTATCAGAATTTATATGTCTTTCGGTTTCTTCCTTATCATCTAAACCTCTTCTTAAATTTCTAGCAATTTGAGCATTTCTATTTCCTTTTTCTGCAACAGCTTCTAAAGCTCTTTTTGAAGCTTTTAATTCATCTCCCTTACCTATTGAATGATAAGTTCTTAAACCAAACAAAGCTCCAACTAAGGCTCCAAGAATATAAGCAATTTTTCCTTCATGCCTAGTTAACATATCTCTTCTAGTAGTAAGAAATCCTGAATTTCTTGTCTCTTCCATTGTCTCTATATCTATTCCCCTTCCTTCTAAGTCACTTATAATTCCATCCAGATAATCAGATATTCTATGGTATCTTTCATCAATTTCATGGTTATAAGCTAGAGTTTTTTGTCTAAATTGTGTTCTTTCTTTCTCTACTAATGAAATTCCTTCATCCAAAAGTTCCTGAAGTTCAGATAGGCTTTTTTTATCATCTCTAATCCTTTCATATACAACTTCTGCTTCATCAAAAGTTCTTAGCAAGGATTCTCTTGCCCTAAGTAGAACTCTGTTTCTTGCATCAACACTATCAAAATTCCTTCCATAACCTGTAATAAATTCTCTTAAACTATCTCTTCTAAATTCATCTCCGCTATTTGCTTTTTCATACTCATCTCTAATAAATTCATATAACTGTCTTTCCTCAGGAGATAATTCTGGAGTTCTTGCTACATAATCATTTATATCTCTCAATACTTCTGTCTGGGCTCTTAAATTATCTTCATTTGTCTCATAAATATCACATAAATTTCTTATTCTTGCTCTAAATGTTTTTGTAAGTTCTGCTCCTTGCTCTCGGGTTCTAGGTTCATATTCCTGACCAGTGGCTTTTGCAAGTCCTCTTGCTAATCTATCAAACCAGCTGTGTTCTAAATCCTTTCCTACATCAGGAGTTCTATCATAAATATCTGAGCCTACTCCATAAAGTTTATCAGCAAGTCTATCAAGGGCAATTCTTCCTCTTTCTGCAAAGTCATAATGGTCAGCATACTCTCCAACTTTCTCAATTTTTTCTGTAAGGTCTTTTAAATCAGCAGGGTCTGCTAGCTCATAATCAACTAATAATCCTAATCTTCCCTGCACATATTCTTCTTCAAATTCTCTTACCTCACTATCGATTTTTCTATTTAGGGCTCCAGCAAGTGTAAGAGCTTTTTGTTCCAGATCCTTATATTGCTTTTCAGCATCAACTAATGCACCAAGAGCACTATCTCCTAAACGATCCAATAAATAACCAGTTATTGTTGCTACAGCTGCTCCTACTCCTCCAGATATTAAAAACTTTCTTCTTGCAAATTTTCCTCTTGCTAACCTATATTCTGCATCTGGATTAACATCCTCAATTTCATCTGGATTATAGATTGTTTCTTCTACCATTTTTCCTTGTTTTATATATGCAAAACAAGTTTATAAATCTTCCTATTCTGTTACTATTTATAAGTGGTTATTGATTAATAATCTTATGGATTTAAAAAAGTTAGATATTTATAGTCTTGGAAAGTTTAATGAACATGTTAAATGAAGATGCACTTGAGAGAATTGTTTATGTTGTATCACTTTATGACTATGCAGTGTATGATCCTGCAGAACATATTGCAGGTTTTTATTCTTCTAGAGAAAATGCAGAAAGACAAAGAGCTCTTATGATTGAGGCAGGATTACACTTACCTAAATATGATGGTCCTAGTGATGATTTTCATATCACTTCCAGGACTCTAAGACAGATTATTGAGGGTGCAAGAAAAGCTAATAGTGAAACCTTAGGAGATTACTATGACCTTGGTTATGGAGAAATAGCTGTTAATGGCCATGATTATGAATATCCATGGTCTAGATGTTATATGAATCCTGAAGAAATCTTAACAAGATTGGATGAACCTGCAGATATTCGGAGGTTTCTTCCACAACAAGATAATTATCCTGGATTTGATACTTCTGGTTTTGATGGATGGTTAAATCCTGATGAAGAATTGTGGTTTAGAACCCTCTCAATTAATTAATCTCTAGAAATCACATAAATTTTTCTGGTTCTTTTTTTTCTCATGATTTTTAAAAGTTGACCATGTTTTTCTGAAAATTTCAGGATGTTTTTCCCAGTTGTTTTTAACAAATTCCTGGGTTATAGGATTACTGGAGTATCCAGGGCCTGTATTTCCATATTTTTGCTGGATTTTATGCATCTCCTGTTCTCTTACAACCTTGGAAAGAATACTTGCTGCAGAACAGGTTGGATATTTAAAATCAGCTTTATGTTCTACAACAAGTTCGATTTTTTTATTAATCAGTAAATTTTTTAAAAAATCCTTGTATTTTTTGCAGTTAGGACTTGGGCAGTCTATAATTGCTTTGTCTGGATTTAACTCATTTATAATTTCAGCTTGTTTATGGGCTTCTAGCCAGTTTAGATTCATGGAATCTTTTTCAAGTGCTTCATCAACTTCAGCAGGATTAACAATTATTATCTTAAAATCAGAATTTTCCTTGATTTTTTTATCAAGTTCAATACGTTTTTTATGACTCAGTAGTTTTGAGTCTTTAACACCATCAATCAGAGCTTCATTTCCTTCTTCAATCATCACTCCTGAAATCACCAGAGGACCAATAACCGGGCCTCTGCCTGCTTCATCAATGCCTAAAATCCTTTTTGCCATTTTTATTAATAATTAAGAGGATTTATAAATTAATTGGAAAATTTTCTGATAAATTATCTTGATATCATATTAAGAATAATCCAATAGTTAAATTTATAAGTTATATGTTTATGGTTCTTATAACAGCTATAGCGGGGTGGAGAAGTCTGGAGTTCTCGCAGGGCCCATAACCCTGAGGTCGCGTGGTTCAAATCCCGCCCCCGCTAGTTTTATGTTTTTGTGTTTAAAAAGAAAAACTTTAAATTCTGTTAATTATTAGAGGACTTATGAAAAAAAGATGGTCTGATGTAGGAGGTATAAAAATATTTTTAGTAATTTTTTTGATAATTTTATTAGTTCTTGGAACTGTTTATTTTTTATTTAAACCTGGACCTGATGTTCCAAGAAATACAGAACCTGCTAGAAAAAGAAAAACTCCTGATAGAGAGGACAGAGAAAATATACCTGGAATAAATGGAATAGTTAAAATAAAAGGTTTATCTTTTGAACTTGTTGATGTTAATGTTCAAAAATTAGAACCTATAAGCAGATTATCAATAAATCCTTATGCTATGTACTGGCATTTTATAGTTGCTAATAATGGTGATAGCATAGAAAAAGTCTCTAGTTGTGGTGTAATGAAATTTGAAGATGGTTCTCAATACAGATTTAATCTTGATGAGGGAGGTAATGATGCTACTGGAAAATGTATATCTGCTGAATTAGACCCAGAAACAGAGATAGATTTGTATAGTGAGTTTTATTTTTATGATTTTTCAAAAGACTCTTCATTAAGTCATCTTTCTAAAAAAGGTGCAATAGACTGGAGAGATGTTCCTGGTTCTAAGATAACTTATCTCTCGCAGCAGGAACAGGGGCTTGTAAAATATGAGATTGATAAAGAGGATATAACCTATACCTCTGAATAATTTCTTGTTTTTAATTAGATTTTTATAGGATATTCTCCTAAAAGAATTATGGATAAAATAAAAAAAGGTGATAAATCAAAAAATATCAAAAAAAGACACTTAATTACAGTTTTAATAATTATAGCTGTATTAATAATACTGATTTTATTTGGTGCTCGTATTTATCTGTTCACTAGATTGCTAATAGGTTATGATATTATGATAAAATTAAGTGTTGATAAAGAGAATCTCTTTCTCTCTCATGGTGAATCAGAAAAAATACAGGTAAGAGCCCTGGTAGTAACCAATCCTTTCTGCAATGCTTATTGCAAGTATTGGTTTACTGATCTAAGTAGTATGGAGGTTCTTGATAAAAATAATTTTAGTATAAAACTAGCAAATCCTTATGTTCTAGATTATAACATAACATCTCCTAATACAGGGAGTGGTCAGAAGTTATACAGATTTGATATGGAATGCAGAGGCTTTAAAAAAGGTTTATGTGCTACAAAGGAGGAATCAACAAAAAGAAGCCTATTGATAACACTTGATTATAATTTAACTAAAAATGAAAAACTAATGAAAGAGGAGACTAGAGATAAATACAACAGGTTAACAAAGAGTATTCCTAATTCTATTTTTATTCTAAAAAACTTCTTAAGGATAAGCAAAGGTTCTGTTATATTTAATTATTCCAGGTCTGATATTGAGAGTGTTTTAAATATATTTGAATATCTGAATAAATCTCTTTCTGAATTTAGAGATATTTGGGAAAATGAGGATTATTATCAATCTTATAGAGAGATAAGTAGGATTGAAAAAATATTTTCAGAATCAGAAGATTTCAATGATATCAATCAGAGTTTTTATTCTGACATTGATTCTTATAATATTCTGGTTGAAAACCTAAGTTTAATAGAAAAGAGAATAAAAAATTATCAGGAAGCTAATCTAACAAACAAATCAGCAGGTGAACTTAATGATCTGATTGTTAATTTCAATAATATAAAAAGAGAATTTATTAGGAAAAGCAGTTTAGATGAAAAAAAATCTTATACTGATTATATCAAAAATAAATC
>WJLK01000016.1 GCA_014728565.1 Candidatus Pacearchaeota archaeon | reverse complement strand
AGAATTAAATAAAAAAATTGAAAAAAGAAAAAAGAAAAAAGAGAGTAAAGATAAAAAAAGAAAGGAGAAAAAAGAAAAACCAGAAAAATCCAAAAACAGGGAAGATAAAAAATGAATCTAAAAAAGAAAAAAGAACTTGCAAAAAAAACATTAGGAGTTGGTAAAAATAGAATAACCTTAAACAGAGAAGCGCTTTCAGAGATAAAGGAAGTTATTACTAAGCAGGATATAAGAGATCTGAAAAAAGAAGGGATGATAACCCTTAAACCAATCATAGGAAGAAGAAAGATAAAAAAAAGAAAGACTAAAAGAGGTCCTGGAAAAATCAAGAAGAAGATAGACAAAAGAAAACAGGAATATGTTAAAATTACAAGAAAATTAAGAGATTATATTAAAATGCTTAAATATCAAAATAAAATAGATAGAGAATTTTACCGGGATTTAAGGAAAAAAATAAGAATGAGGGTTTTTAAGAGTAAAAAATATCTAAAAGATTACATAGAAAATTTTTTAAAAAATCCAGAGTTGGCTAAAATCGATACTCAGAAAAAATCAAAAAAACCAAAAACTAAATCAGGAAAAAAGAAAAAATGAAAAACCGTAAGATTAAACTAGATAAAAGAAGAAGGAGAGAGAATATAACAGACTACAAGAGAAGATTAATTTTGCTTAAAAGCAGGACTACAAGGCTTGTTGTTAGAAAAACCAACAGATATATTATACTTCAATTGATTGAAAGTAAAAATGCTCAGGACAGAGTTGTTTATTCAGCGAACACAAAAGAATTATTAAAATATGGGTGGCCTAAGGATAAAATAGGAAGTTTAAAGTCTTTAGCTGCAGCATATTTAGGAGGGTTTCTAATAGGAAAAAAATCAGAAAAGTTAAAAAATAAAGTTATACTTGATATGGGTCTTATTCCTAACACAAAAGGCTCAAGGGTTTATGCAGCTGTAAAAGGATTTTCAGATTCAGGAAGAAAAATAGATTATAACAAGAAAGTTGTTCCTGGAGAAGAAAGATTCAAAACAGAAGAATATGCAAAAATAAAAGAATCTATTGATAAAAATGGCAGATAAAAAAGAATTAGAAAAATTGAGAGAAGAAAGATTAAAACAGCAGAGAGAGGAACATCTGAATAATTGGCAACCTAAAACTAAGCTCGGAAAATTAGTAAAAGATAAAAAAATAAAAAATATTGATGAGGTTCTTAAGTACAAAATTTTAGAACCAGAAATTGTTGACTATCTTTTTAATCCAAAAAGTGATATCTTAAATATTGGACAGGCAAAAGGCAAATTTGGAGGTGGTAAAAGAAGGGCATGGAGACAGACTCAGAAAAAAACCTCTGAGGGCAACATACCGACTTTCTCATGCATGGTTGTCAGTGGAAATGAAGATGGTTATGTTGGATTAGGTTATGGAAGAGCAAAGGAGACACTTCCTGCTAGAGCAAAAGCTATTAGAAAAGCTAAGCTGAATGTAATGAAAGTTAAAAGAGGATGTGCAAGCTTTGATTGTACTTGTGGAGAACCTCATACAGTTCCTTTTACAGTTGAGGGAAAAAGTGGTAGTTGCAGAATTAAACTAATACCTGCTCCTCAGGGTACTGGGCTAGTAATAGGAGATGAGTGTAAAAAAATTCTAAAAGCAGTTGGAATAAAGGATGTCTACAGTATGACTAGAGGCAAGATAAGAACAACAATGAACCTGGCAAAAGCTTGTATGGAGGCTTTGAAAAAAACAAATTCAATGTAAAATGGAAGAGAGAAAATTTATAAAACTGAAGAAAGAAGAATATGGCATAAAAGAGTATATAAAGAGAGATTTAGGAAAAGGAAAGATAAGTAAATTAGATATAGAGTATACTCCTGTGGGTGAGAAAATAGTCATCCATACCAGCAAGCCAGGTTTTGTTATTGGAAGACGGGGTGAAAAAATAGATGAATTAACAAATATACTTAAAAAAAGATTTAAACTTGAAAATCCTCATATTGAAATAAGAGAAATTGAAAGCCCTTTATTTGATGCTCAGTTAGTTGCAGATGAAATAGCACTGGCATTAGAAAGAATGGGTAATCTAAAATTCAAGGTAATTGCTTATAGGAAACTACAGGACATAATGAACTCAGGAGCACTGGGATGTGAATTAAGAATAAGTGGAAAACTTCCGAGTGAGAGGTCCAGATCATGGAGATTTGCTAAAGGATATTTAAAAAAATCAGGAGAATCAAAAAAAGAAATTGACAGAGCAAGTTCAATAGCACTAACAAAAACAGGCATCATAGGAATAAAAGTTGCTATAATGGGCCCTAAATCTAGAATTTATGATAAAATAGATATTACTGAGGATGTTAAAGAAAAAATAAAATCTGAAATAAAAGAGGAGAAAATGAAAAAAACAAAAAAGAAAAAATCTGTGAAAAAAAGAAAAAAGAAAAAATCTATAAAAATTAAAAAGTCTGATATAAAGGAGGGAGTTTTGAAAGATTCTCCTGAATTAAAACAGGAGGAGAATGGTACTGCTATGAGGATTGAAGAAGAAATAGAGGAGGGTGTTCCTCAGGATATTATTGATAAAGAATTAGAAGAATCTAATAAAGATAAAACTCAGGAAGATAAAAATGATACTCAGAAATAAAGATATTTCAAAGATGTCTGAAAAAGAGATACAGAATAAAATTAAGGAACTTAGAATAGAATTAATTAAAAATCAGACAAATGTAAGCAAGGGTGGAAAACTAAAAACAAGGGAGATTAAAAGAACCATTGCAAAACTTCATACATTCAATAGATTAAACAAAAAATCTGTTGAAAATAAATAAACATGAATATCGATCCCAAAACAGGATTGCCTTTAGAAGCATTTGCTTGGGAAGACATAGCAAAAACAGAGCAGAGAATACAGATTAGTAATGAAAAAAAGAAATTCGGAAAGATAATAACAGTGATATCAGGATTCAGAGATGTAGATTTGAAAACTCTTGCAAAAGAGCTCAAGCATGAACTTGCCTGTGGAGGAACAGTAAAAGGAAATACTGTAGAACTCCAGGGTAATCATTCAAAAAATGCTAAAAAAATCCTTGTAAAACTTGGATTTTCAGAAGATACAATAGAAGTTTTATAAAGGCAAAAAACAAAGCAAAAAGAAAGAATAAAAATAGAGATATAAATAGATAAAAATGTCAGAAAAAAAAACAGAAAATAGCAAGGAACTAATAATTGCAATTAGAATTTCAGGAATGGTAAAAGTTAGAAAAGAAATAGCTAATACTCTTGAAAGATTAAGATTAAGAAGGAAATATTCAGCTGTACTTATAAAAAGTAACAGGAATGCTCTTGGAATGTTGGAAAAAGTTAAACATTATATCTCTTATGGAATTATTGATAAGGGGACTCTTGTTGAATTGATAAAACAGAGAGCTGTAGTTGATAAATCAAAAGAGGAAAATAAAAAAATTAAAATAGAACCTGAAAAAAATGCAGATGGACTATTGAAAGGAAAAAAATTATCTGATTTTGGATTAAAAGCTTTTTTCAGACTACATCCTCCTAGAGGAGGTATTAAAAGCAAGTTACCATCTCCTAAAGGTGTTCTTGGGAAAAATAAAAAGATAAATGAACTTGTGAGGAGAATGTTGTGAAAATGAAAGGATTAATCAAAGATAGGATATTTGAAGCATTAGATAATGGAAAACTTATTTTTTTGGGAGTGTTTGATGAAATGAGAGATTTATATCCTGATTATCCTATTAACCATAATACTTTTAGTGGGCGTCTTAAAAAAATAGCTAGACAGAGTTTATTAAATAGAGAAAGATCAGGTTTGCGAAGAAGATATGTTTATTGGAATCCAGAAAGAAGGTAAAAAAATAAAAATGAAACTAAAAAAAACCAGAAAATCAAGAAAGCAGAGAGGAAATAACACTCATGGTCATGGAGCTAGAAAAAAATGGAAAGGTAAGGGTCATCATGGAGGAAAAGGAATGGCTGGAACTGGAAAAAGAGCTGACCAGAAAAAGACTCTGGTTACAAAACTCTATGGAAATAAATATTTTGGCAAGCAGGGTGTTACAAGTAAAAAAACCAGGAAGAAAAAATACAAAGTAATGAGTTTAGAAAACATTCAAAAAAACCTCAATAATTTGATTAAAAAATATGGTGATGGAAAAGAGGAACTGAAATTAAATAACTACAAGATAATTGGAGATATTGAATTAAAAACAAAACTGAGCATAACTGCAAAAGCTTTTAGTAAAAAAGCAAGAGAGATGATAGAAAAAGCAGGAGGAAAGGCATTGGTTGTAGGTAAAAAAGATATGGAAGAGGGCAGGTAGTATGGCATTTAAAGATATATTAAAAAATCTTCCAGAGGTTGAAGGTCCTACTGAGAAAAAACTAAGTTTCAATATAAAGTTAAAATGGACTTTAATAATTCTTGGAGCATATTTCATAATGTCAAATATCTCTCTTTATGGTCTTGAAAAAAATGCACTTGAGAGGTTCGAGTATCTTGCTATTATCATGGGAACTAATTTTGGTTCAATCATATCATTAGGTATAGGACCAATTGTCATGGCATCCATTATTCTTCAGTTGCTTGTTGGAAGTAAAATAATAGAGATTGATACCTCAACTGCTGAGGGAAAGAGATTTTTCCAAGGACTTCAAAAATTACTAGTCTTGTTTTTTATTGTTTTTGAGGCACTAGTATATGTTTTAATGAGGGGTCTTGAAGCTATTCCAGGTTTCACAACAATAGTAATATTCCAGCTGATTCTAGGAGGCTTAGCAATATTATTTATGGATGAAGTTTCAACAAAATGGGGATTTGGTTCAGGAGTTAGTTTATTTATTGCAGCAGGAGTTGGATGGAGACTTGTTACTGCAAGTTTTGGTTTTCTAGGACCTCAAGGAAATTTCCAGGCTTCAGGAGCAGTAATTGCCTTTATAATCAGTCTGATGAGAGGAGATTCTCAGGGAACAATGCTCTCTCTAGCAGCAATACTTGCAACAGTTATTTTATTCCTAGTTGTTGTATGGGCTCAGTCACTTAAAATAGAGATACCTTTAAGTTATGATAGATTAAGAGGTTATAGTTTAAAATGGCCATTACAGTTTTTTTACGCATCTGTAATTCCTGTTATTTTAACAGCTGCTCTAATTGCAAATTTGCAATTATTTGGAGGGCTATTGCAAAACTGGCTTGGTCATCCCACTATTTTTGCTAATGTTGTTAATGGAAGACCTGTATCAGGTTTTTTATACTGGGTTAGTTCAACCAATATTGTTGAGAGAATTATACAGGGAAGTTGGGAGTGGAGACTTCTAGGACAGACAATTGGCCATGTGATTTTCTTTATGTTTTTTGCTGCATTGTTTTCAGTATTCTGGGTTAAAACAAGTGGAATGGATGCATCAAGCCAGGCAGAGAACATAATAAAATCAGGCTTGCAGATTCCTGGTTTTAGAAAAGATAAAAGAATACTAGAAAGTATTTTATCAAGATATATAATGCCCTTAACAATAATGGGAGGTATAGCTATTGGTTTATTAGCAGCACTAGCTGATGTTCTTGGAGCACTTGTTGCAGGAACTGCTCTTCTTCTGGGAATTATGATTACCTTTCAGTTTTATCAAAACATAGCTGAACAACATGCAGTTGATATGAATCCTGCAATGAAAAAGATGATGGGGGTTTAGTAAAGATTTTAGAAAAATCTTTAAGCAAAAGAGATTGATAGTAAAGATTTTAGAAAAATCTTTAAGCAAAAGAGGTTGATAGTAAAGATTTAAAACCCTTCCATTCAATATAAATGTATAAAAGGTGATTAAATGATAGAAGAATTTGTACAAAACAGTCCAAGAATTGCTATAATAATAGCTGCTTTTATTTTTACTCTCTTTATTACAATTGTAAATTATTTTATGATTGATAAGGAAAAAATGAAAGAGATAAAAGAGAGGCAGAAAAAACTAAAAAAAGAACTAAAAGATGCTAAACATGATCCAAAAAAAGCAATGGAAATAAACCAGAAGATGATGGAGGATATTCCAGAGCAGCTAAAACAATCCTTCAGGCCTTTACTAATTACTATGATTCCATTAATAATTTTATTCAGCTGGCTTAGGTCGACTTTTGCTGAAACTGTAATAGCATCAACCTGGTTATGGTGGTATATTGGTGCCTCAATAATATTCAGCCTAATTCTCAGAAAAATTTTTGGTTTGCAGTGATTGTTTCTTAAAATAAATCATCTGAGTTCCGCAGAATAAGTTATTTCTTAAAGAATCCAACATTTCCTGAAATTTATGATTTGGTAGTTTCATTTTCTTTCCGTACCAAGGTTCTACTATATGAATGTTTTTTTCATCATAACCAAAAACAACTATATAATTCTGAGTTCTTACCTATAGGGAGATTGAAAATTGGTCAACTAACATTATGACTGGAACTTTTTCTTTTTTTATTACTTCTTTTATCGAATCAATTGAGATGTGTCTAAACATAAAATTTATTTTGTTATTTACTTTTTTATTTAAAGATTTTAAATATTCAAATAAATCTGGAACTTCTACAATCATATTTGATAAAACAGAAGCTGAAAAACTCAGACAGAAAGCTATTGTTTATATTGATAAAGTAAAAAGAATTTTAAGAGAGAAATAAAAATGCCGCATAAAACAACCTTGAAATCAAGAGTACTAGACGAAAAAGACAAAAAAATTCTAATGATACTTCAGGATAATGGAAGAGAGCAGTTAGAATCAATTGCTAGTAAAGTTGGACTATCAATTGACAGCGTTCATAAAAGAATTAAAGAGATGCAGAGAAAAAATATCTTTGTGAGTGGGATTTTTATTGAACCAAGAACAATTGGTTTTCCTCTAATAGCTGATGTTAAGATAAAATTAAGAAATATAACAGAACATGAGAAGAAAAATTTTATTCAACATCTTGTTGAGCATCCAAGAATTATTGAATTGCTATCTATTATGGGAGATCATGACTTAACCTGTGTAATAATAGCCAGAGATACTAGTGAACTTGAAGAGGTTTCTACAGCTATAAGACAGGAATACAGTGGAATGATAGCTGATTGGAAATCTGTTTTAGTTTTAAAAACTCATAAGTTTGAGTATTATAATCTAACCTGACATCTCCTACAATAAGAAAAATAAATAACAACTGCAATTAAAACTCCTGTTGAATCTGTAAGAATATCAAATAAAGAAAATGCTCTGCTTGGAACAAAAATCTGGTGGATTTCATCAAAAATACCATATATTATTGATATAAAAAATGCTATTAAAATATCTCTTTTGTTTAATTTTCCTCTAACTAGAGATATTAAAAGAAAAAACGAGAACATGAAAAAAGCTGTTAAATGGTAGGCAAGAGGTTTCCAGCCAAATCCACTTCCAGAACTCTGAAATTGTAAAGAAGACATATAAAAAATTCCAATTCCTATTAAAATAGTAATTATCCAGGAAATTTTATTGTTTCTCTCAAACCACCCTATCATTTTTTTATATAAAAATAAAAATCTTTAAAAAGGTGTTTATTCACTAAAACCTATAATGAAACAAGAACAAATAATGCAAATTCAGATGATGGAACAGGAATCTAATCAGCTGAATGAACATCTTAAAATTTTAGATGAAAATTTAAATGAGATGGGTGAATTAAAAAAAAGTTTAGAGGAAATTGAAAAAAAAGAGTGTAAGGAAATACTT
>WJLK01000138.1 GCA_014728565.1 Candidatus Pacearchaeota archaeon | reverse complement strand
TTGCAAAGCTGTCTGATTCTTTTTTATATGCTTTTATTATTTCATCAGCTAATGCTTCTGATATTCTTTTTTTCTTATTAAATGCCTTGTCATAACTTCCCTGAACCATATGTCTTAATGTCATAGTAACTCTTCTCAAAGGGCTTATATCAACTGCCTGAGGATATCTTGCTCCACCATATTCTATGACAGTTATTCCATCTCTTGGAGCAGCATTTTCAATAGCAGTTACAAGAACCTGTACTGGATTTTGTTTTATCTTTCTCTCTATAATAGAAAGACATTCAATAACTATCTTCATGTTCTGGCTGTATTTTCCTGTTTTCCAGTTAGTCTGTATCTTATGTTTTTTACCTCTGTGACCAGGAATAGCAACAAGATTTGCAAATATCTCTAATAGATTAATTTTCCCTCTTGAAAATTTCTCTCTTATTCTTCCATGAGACTTGACAACAAGTTTTGGTTCAAGATTAATATATTTCCTCATTCCAGGGTCTTCTATTTTTATTTCAGAGACATCATATAATCCAAGTAAATTAAAATCAGAATTTTTCTTTTGTTTTTTTTGTTCAGATTGTTCAGCCTGTGTTTGCTGATTTTCATCTAGTTCTTCTTCTTTCTTTTCTGTTTCTTCAGTTTGTTCTATCTGTTCAGTTTGTTTTTTATTTTCTTCTTCCATTTTATCCTAAAACTCCTTCTAATACATGTCTTGTAAAACTTCTTCTTTCTGAACTATGCTCAGGATGACAATTTGTTATTTGTAGTTCATCTAACTCTCCCTTTTTACAAGAAATCTTAACACTACAGTCACCTACCTGAAAATAAGCATCTCCATTGTTTTCACCAACAAGTTGTATTCTCCTATCTCTTGGAGATACTCTTCTGAGAGCTTCAATCATTCTTTCTCCATTACTGTATTCATCATTCTTTATTGCAGAGAAAACATAAGTCTCACTAGTTGCACCTGAAGATCTTACCATCACAGGATATCTTCCTATCGATGTATTAGAAACATCTGGATTCATTTTATCTTCTACCTTTTTCAATCTTGCCTTTCCATAATCTTGACAGAGGCTGATCATTTACTTTTATGACTTTCCATCTGACTCCAGGAATATCTCCCTTACTTCTTCCCTGTTTTCCTCCAATCCTCTCAATCATGACTTCATCATGCTCATCAATAAATTTTTGTGCAAGATTTCCAGGAATAAAAGCAGTGACAATCCTGCTGTTTTTAATTAACTGAACCTTGCAGCATTTCCTCATTGCTGAATTAGGCTGTTTAGCCTCTCTCTGAACCTTTTCTGTAACAATTCCTTTTGCCTGATTTTTTCCACCAAGAGGGTCTGATTTTGCAAATAAATTAAGAGTCCTAACTTTATATTTTCTGTCTCTCCATTTGAATTTTCTTCTATTCTTTGTTAGTTTAGTTGCGTTTTTTAATCCCATTTTAAATAGTTGCAATTAATATCTTATCATAACAGAGGTTTTTAAAGCTTACTAAATAAACTGAAGAATTTATTTAATCTTTACTTTTCTGATTCCAAAATACTGCTCAAGAATATTTTCCATCTGCTCTAACCTACATTTTCCCTTTCCAATAAGAGAAGCTTTGCTCTGTGCATTTGCTGATATAACTGCCTCTCTATCTTTAACTTCAATTGCCTTGAACCTAACAGGATGGGTTATAACTGAAACAAAATTTTCAATATCATCAATGCCTTCTGGAACAGCAACAATCTTTATTTTTCTTCCAATTATGCTGCTTAATTTTTCAAGATTTTTATTTTTAGGACCAATTGCCCTCATAACAAATTTTCTAGGAACAGCAAAAACCACTGAATTATTGTACTGAAAGCAGTGATTTGTTTTTATTTTTGTTATTTTTGTAAACAAATTTGCATATCTTATTGATTGCATATCTAAAATTTTAGTCATTTTGGGTTATGGTTGAAATCAACACCTCTTAAACAAAAAATGTTCTTTAATAAAAAATAATTGTATAACCTATTTTTAAAACTTTCGTAAAATAGTCAGTCCTTATTTTTGATTACTGGAACATTTTTATGTGTTGAAGTATCTTTTGTATCTTTTGTCAGATATTCAACACTTTTGTCTTTTTTTGGTTTCTGGTCTGTTAGTGGTCCAGTAACCTCGACCATTAGTCCTGGAAGTCCTGTTCCAACAGGAACTGGTTGGTTGAGAATTATATTTTCAATAACTGAATTTAGTTCATCTTTATTATCTTTTAAAGTTGCATTAACAAACTGTTTTACAGGAGTTTCAAAACTTGCCCTTGCTAAAATTGAAGATTTTTGAGAAATTATTCCCATTCTCGTTATTCCCTTTACAATTCCTGTTGAAGTCATTGCATCTGCAATTAACATAGAGTGTCTCTTATCAACATCAAGCCCTTGAGAGTTAGTGACTTTTTCAATTTCTTTTATGATTGTCTCTCTTGCAACCTCTATTCCAAGAATTTCAGCAACCTCATGTATGTCATTACTTATTGTTCGAGTCTTATCAATACCTTTCATATTCATTATTTCTTTTAAATTGCTGCCAGCAGTTAATATGACATATCCGTGGTCTCTCTTAACAACAAGTATTTGTTCAATTCCCTTTATACCTGAAATTATTGTCTCTTTAATCTTTTCCTTGGATTTATAGATCTCCTTGAAATCAGAGTTTTTCTCACTAAAAATAATTGAGTTTCCATTAACCTTGCATTTGCCTATTTTTTTCTCCTCATTTAATCTTTTAGCAATAGTATCAATTGAAGAATGAACTCTTTTAAGGGCATTTGTATCAATAACAGCCTCAATTTTCTTTTCACTGAAATTTATCTTTATCTCTTTTACTATATCTTTTAATTTAACCTCCTGAATTTTCTCAGCAATAACTTTAGCATTCTTATCATTATTATGTTCTTTATCCAGATAAATTTCCATTTCAGGAGTTGAAGGTGTTCTTCTAGCATCAAATATTTCAATAAGCCTTGGTAAACCTGAAGTAACTGCCATTTCTGAAACACCTGCAAAATGGAACACATTTAATGCCATCTGAGTTGATGGCTCTCCAAAACTCTGGGCTGTTATAATTCCAATTGCTTCTCCTGAAGAGATATTCTTGTCTTTATGCAGTCCTGAAATATCTTTTCCATCATCTCCATACATGAACTGGATTATTTTTCCTGAGCCATCTCTTACTGTGTTATCATATTCAACTCTGATATCCTGTAAAGCATTTGCTAACCTTCTGTATAGATATCCTGATTTTGGAGTTCTTAATGCAGTATCCATAAGAGCATCTCTTCCAGTTATTGCTCCAAAAAAGAACTCGTACGGCTGAAGACCCTCTAGGAATGAACTATAAATAAATCCTCTTGATTTTGGTGAAAGGTTTCCTTCTTTGAAAAAAGAAAGAGTTCTGTTGCTAAAACCAATACTGATTCTTTTCCCCCATAATGCCTGCTGACCAACGCAACAAGCCATCTGTGTTACATTAAGAACATTACCTCCAGCACCTGAACTCATCATTACACTTACTGGATTTGAATTTGGAATCTCTTTTCCAACAATCTTTCCTATTTTTGTTCTGATGCTGTTTAATGTCTGAAGTATCTTTATCTCTCTGCTCTCCTCAAGAGTTTTACCAGGTATTATCTCAAGTGTCTTATTGTGGTATTTTTCAATAATATTCTCTGTTTCTCTTTCTGCCTCCCTGATTATATCTTCAGTACTCTTTTTTACTTTTTCATTTACACTTAAATCATCGACTGAAATGGTAAACCCGTGATTAGATAGGTAGTTTGTTCCAATAGTAAATGCTCTCTCTAGTGTTTCTATTGTTTTCTCTCTTCCTATCTCCTTATCTAAAACCTTGACAAAATTACCACTTTCCACACCAAATATTTTTTCATCAACAATTCCCTTGTCTATTCTTCCATTTTTAATAATAAAAGGTTCTCCTATTTTTGTTTTACTTTTATAATCAATTTTAGGAATTAGTTCAGATAAGATTTCTCTTCCACTTATCTCTTTTTTTAACCCCTTTGATTCAATTCCCGATTTATACAGAAGTTGAGAGGCATATGTTTTAGAGATGTTGCTATAACTCAGGAGATAGTTGCCTGTAACAGCATCAGCAATACATCCAAGCATATTACTGTTATCTTTACAGGAAAATAAATTTTGATTAACATCCATCAGTATCTTAGCTTCAGCTCTTGCCTCTTCTGTCTGAGGTATGTGAATATTCATTTCATCACCATCAAAATCAGCATTATAGGGAGCTGCTGCAGCAGGATGAATCCTGAATGTTTTATATGGAAGAATTTTTATAAAATGTGCCATTAAACTTGCCTTATGCAAACTTGGATGTCTGTTGAAAAGACAGATATCACCGTCCACTAATTGCCTTTCAACAATATATCCAGGACTTAGTTCCTCTAGTATTTCATCTCTTAAGTCAGGTGTTACTCTTTTTCTTCTTCCATCAGGTCTTATTATATAATTTGCAGCAGGGTAAGAATCTCTCTTTATTATATTTTTTAATGCCTGAATATTAGAGGAGTTAACTTTTTCATTTACAGTTAATATTTTTGCTATTTCAAACGGAACTCCAACCTCATTAATTTTTAATGCAGGGTCAGGGGATATAACTGTTCTTGAGGAAAAATTAACTCTTTTACCAGCGAGATTATGCCTTATCCTTCCCTCTTTTCCTTTAATTCTTTCTGTTATTGTTTTTAATGGCTGACCTGACCTATGTCTTGCA
The DNA here is from genome assembly GCA_014728565.1 of Candidatus Pacearchaeota archaeon. Taxonomy (GTDB): domain Archaea; phylum Nanobdellota; class Nanobdellia; order Pacearchaeales; family GW2011-AR1; genus ARS1285. The sequence continues at coordinate 10,656 of WJLK01000138.1, read as the reverse complement.
GGAGGAATTTTCGTTATTGAGTTATCAAAAAAAGTTGTTACATGATATTGTAATAAGTCCCATAAGTCTTCAATAATAACCTCTGGAGCACCTGCATTAAGATTTTCCCATAGTCTCTGATTTGCTCTTATTATATCTGATAATTTATGAGTCAGGTCATCTTCACTCCTCTCTCCTGTTTCAAGAGTAATACTTGGTCTTACGGTTACAGGAGGAACTAGAAGTAGTGTAAGTATAGCCCACTCAGGTCTGAAAATCTCAGGATTAATACCTGCTAGTCTTGCCTCTTCATCTGGAATCCTTGTTAATTTATCTCTTATCTCACCTGGAAAAAGTCTTCTTTTTCCAATTCTGAATGTAGTTGGTTTTTCTAACTTTGTTCTTTCTTGTTCAGCCTGACAGTGAGGGCATTTTTTTGTATCTTTTGCTTTTTTAAGCCTGTCCTTTATTATTTTATATTTTTCTAAATCTTTTTGCTTTATCATTAGTTTGTGACATTCACTACAAAAACATCTTAAAAACAATTCAATAACAGGAATGTATTTAATGTGAATCACAGGACGTGCAAGCTCGATACTTCCTGGATGACCTAAACACTCTTTTAATCTTCCTCCACATGTTCTACATCTAACTCCTGGGTCAATAGCTCCTAACCTCAAGTCCATCAACCCTCCATCAACAGGATAACCATCAACATCGTATAGTTCAGGAGTGATTATCTTAGCCTTGCTCATCTTCTTAATCTCGTCAGGACTAAGAAGAGTAAATTGAAGACTTTCTACCTGTTTTCTTACTGGTCTTTTTGGCATTTTAAATCTTTAGTTTTGATAAAACTTTTTTGAAAAGTTTTACTCGTATTTATTTTTTAGATTAAATTTAGTTTTTATATGAAGTGATTGAATTTCATCAACTAAAAGTTTAAAAGCATAAGATATTTCAACAGGCTCTATTTCCTGACTATTGCACATTGAGCAGACCATTTTATTTCTTATTGAATCCTCAATTGCTATTGCGCCGCATTTTGTACATATATTAAGGATAACCTTGTCTGAGTCATATCTCTCTTTTAATAATAAAGATGAACCATGAGCAACAAGTGCTTGCTGTTCCATCTCTCCTAATCTTAAAGCTCCTCCCTTGGCTCTTCCTTCAATTGGCTGTCTTGTAAGAAGAGTAACCTTGCCAGAAGCTCTTGCATGAATTTTATTCCCAACCATGTACTTTAATTTAAGATAGTACATATTACCGATATAAATCTTTAAATTCATCATTTTTCCAGTTATTCCATTGTAGAGTGTTTCTTTTCCATCCTGTCTAAATCCTAATTCTTTTAACTGAGTTTCTAAATCAGTTATTTTTTGTCCAGAAAATGCTGTACCATCCATTATCTTTCCAGTTAAGCAACCAACCTTTCCAGAGACTAATTCAATAAGATATCCAACAGTCATTCTTCCAGGTATGCTGTGTGGGTTGAATATAATATCAGGTTTTATTCCTCTTGATGTAAAGGGCATGTCATTTTCATCAAAAATAGCTCCGATTACACCTTTCTGTCCGTGAGATGTTGCAAATTTATCACCTAATTCAGGAATTCTTAAATCTCTAGTTCTTACTCTAACAACTTTATTTCCCTGGTTATCCTGTGTTACAAAAACAGCATCAATTGTTCCCTTTTCCTCCTGTCTTATAACACTGCTTGATTCTTTTTTTGCTTTTATTGAAATTTCTCTAGCTTCTGAGAGAAATTTTGGAGGTGATGTCTTTCCAATAACAGTATCTCCTGCATCTAGTTTTGCTTCAAGATAACAAACTCCGTCATCCTCCAGAAACTTGTAACTATTCTCTGTTCTATATCCTGAAATATCTTTTTCTGGAACACAAATTTCATCCTTTAGTCCTCCTGCATAATTAAGCTCAATTGAGGTGTAAGGTCTATAATATGTACTTCTTGCAAAACCTCTTTCAATACTTCCTTTGTTGAGGATTAATGCATCTTCAATATTGTAACCTTCATGAGTCATAATAGCAACAACCACATTCTGTCCAGCAGGATGCACATTAAGAGTGTCGTAAATAAAACTTCTTACAATAGGTCTCTGTGGATAGTGAAGGATATTTACATCAGTATCAACTCTGCAGAGAAAATTAGCTGCATATAATCCAAGACCCTGTTTTTGAGTTTTAGAACCTCTGTTTAATCTACTTGACTGGTCATAGTTAGCATATGGAACAAGAGAAGTTACAACACCCAGTAAATCAATTTTATCAATTTCTGAATGAGTTGTTTCAGGAGAGTTATCATATTTACTTATTGAAACAAGAGCATTTTCTTCTTCAGCAGCATCAAGATATTCAATTACTCCGTTTTTTAAAAGATCATCCCACTTAAGAGAACCCTCCTTTAATAATTCAAGATGTTCTTCATTTAATTTTGATTTTCCATTCTCAACAACTATAATAGGTCTAAGGACTCTACCAACCTCCGTTGATAAAAGGATGTTGTTAAGTGGTTTATTGTATCTTATGCTTAATTCCATTGGTAATTCTCCTTTTCTCCTTTTATCTTTAAGATTTCTGATAAACCCTTCATGATTTTCTATATGACCTATAAATCTTCCATTAAAGAAAATATCACTTCCAAGGCTCTCAGTTTCTCTTTTCATTCCAAGACCTGTCAAGATTTTTATCAATCTTTCATCACTCAGATTTGACCTTGTGGATATTTTAGCAAGTAATGAAAGATTTTTTCTTAAACCAATTTCAGTTCCTTCTGGAGTCTCAACTGGACAGAATCTTCCGTAATGTGTTGGATGTAGAGTTCTTGCAAGAAAATTTTCCTGTTCACCAGGCAGCATACTTGAAACCCTCTGCAATTGTGACAGAATAGCCAGATAGTTAGTCTTATCCATGTTCTGAGTGACCCCTGTCCTCTCACCAATCCAGTTACCTGTTGCAATAGCTGACTCTATCCTGTGAGTAAAAAGAGTTGATTTAGCTATTGTTTTTATTGAATAAAATTTTTTCCTTTTCTGTACTTTTTGAAGTGAATGATGTATATCTCTAAGAAGAATGTTCATGTTTATCCTAAATAGATCAGACATCAAATCTCCAGACATTCTTACTCTCTTATTAGCATAATGATCCTTATCAGTAAGATTGCTGGGATTTTCTTTTGCAACAAAAAATTGTTTGATGAATTTACATAAGGTTATTGCTTTTTCAATTCTGTGTTCTTTATTAAGACCTATATGAGGAAGAAAGTAAGAATCAAGCCTCTGTTTTATTCTATCTAAGATTTCTTTTTTTGTTCCCTGAAGGGAGGTTTGTTCAGCAATAGCCATCATAGCATCTTCCTCACTCTGTATGTGAGCATATTCATATAAATTAACAATCAAACTATCGTTTTCTTTTCCAATATATTTTGCAATATCACTCTCCTTTGTCATTCCAAGAGATTTTAGAATAACAACAATCGGTATGTTTCTAAATCTTGAAAAACTAACTTCTACTATACCCTCGTTAGTATCAGAAATTGATATTGGAATTCTGTAACTTCCTCTTTTTGAAAATAGTCTTAACATTATATTATCTTTTGACTTTTCAATAAAAGGTTGATTTTCTGCAAGATCCTCAGTCATTACAATAACCCTTTCATTACCATTTATTAAGAAATAACCTCCAGGTTCTATAGGATCAATGTAATTACCAATTAATTCATCCTCACTTAGTCCACTAAGATTACACGCTTCACTTTTGACAATGACTGGTATTTTTCCTATTTCAACTTCATGACTTTCTAACTGTCCTAATTGTTTGATTGTTATTTCAATGCTGACTGGAGCTGAGTATGTCAATCCTCTTATTCTAGCTTCAGAAGGTGTTATTAAATGAGTGCTTCCGTCAGCTTCAATTATCTGAGGTTTTCTAACTTTTATTTTTCCAAGCCTGATTTCAATATCTTCCTTTGGCAAAGATTCATTTAATTCATTTACAATTTCCTGCATTCCATGATTAATGAAATTATTAAAAGAAATTATATTAGATTCAACTAAACTATGCTCTTTAAGATATTTTTTAACAAGGAGATGTTCTTCTTTTTGATTTTCAATTTGTGTATTCATTTTAAATTAAACAGAAACCGCCCTGTAGTAAATAGTTTTTTTACCATCTTTTAATCTCTCTATCTTAATCACATCAGAAACATCGCAATTTTCAGGCAATGCAGGATCAGTTATTTTTATTTTAGGAAGTTGAGCAAGTGAAACATTTAACTCTTTTAATAATTTTTCAATCTCATGAATCTTTAATTTAGTATGCGAGGGCTGTAATTTATGCATTTTGAGAGATTTATCTCCAAGGTCAAATAATCAATTGAGATATTTACCTTTAACAACTTTACCTTATAAATTATGCATTATAAATGTTTATAAATCTTTTGGTTTTTTTTGAAAAATAATAAAACCAAAAATCAATTCAAGAAGCCCAATTATTTTAAGATTGCTTTTTTGCTTACTTAATTCTTTCATAAATTTTTTTATTTCTCTGGTGAAAATTGCAATAAAACAACCCTCAATAAAGAGAACAATTCCAATTGTAGCAAAAATAACAGTGATTAAATGCATAATATAATATATATTTTAAGTTATAAAAATTTAACTATGGGCTACACACTAGGGGTTTATAATATACAATCTTTGAATTTTTCTTTATTAATGTTTAATAATGGATTCATAAAATAAAATAGTTTATCATCTGCAAAGCTGATCAGAATTAGTAATGCGAGTTAGTCATCATGATAGGTTAATTTTAGAAATACTTAATGTTGATAATCATAAGCATCTATAAACTTAATAAATCTTTAACTTTTTTATAAACCTCTTCATGAATATCTTTAGGATTCCTCAGTGATTCAAATCTTCCACCAGGAGCACAATTTATTTTTATCCAGTTGTATCTTTTTGCTAATTCCAGATAAGTAGTTTCAGCTCTTTTTATATGCTCTATATTTCTTTCATGACCATCAGCAATTATATTTCTTTTGTTTTTTAATTCAAAGGCAACCTCTGTTGGAACATATAAGAAGATAGTAAGATCTTCTTTAGGAAGCGCCAGTAAATTTAATTCCAAATTTTCCAACCAGTCAAAAAGCTTTTCTCTTTCCTGTTTATTGATAATTTTCCCACCCTGATGTGCCATGTTTGACATATAATACCTGTCTATTATAAGATTAGTTCCTGAATTTATTATTGATTTTATTTTTTCAAGGAAATATCTCCTGTCTGCAGCATAATAAAGAGAAGCTACTTTAGGATCTATCTTATCAGGATCTCCAAACCAACCTCCCTGAGTCCTTTTTGATTTTCCAAGATAACAATCCCCTACAATATCTCCTGTTGGAGAACCATAAGCAGGAAAACTTATTTTTGCAATTGGAATTTCCTCTTTTTCAAATCTTTCTAAAAGCAGACTAGCCTGTGTCTCTTTTCCAGAACAATCAGTTCCCTCAATAACTATTATTTTTCCTCTTTTTTCTTCTTCCATTTTATGAAACTTTAATTTCCTGAACCAGTGCCTCTAAACCTCTCTCTCTCCAGACTTCTAATAATCCTTCAACATCTTCTAAATCATCTTTTTCTTGCTCTATCAGATCTCTTAATTTTCCAGGTATATCAGGTATATTTCTTACTGTCCTTCCCAACCTTAAATACTCTATTAGAGGAGATTCACACCCTCCAAGAGGAGTTCTTGAACCACTTTTGTAAAATACCATTGGAATGCATTTAGTATAAGCCATACCCGCCACTAGGACAGAACCCTCATCAGGAGTTCTTCCAGTTATATTAATAACAGCTGCTTGACACTCTCTTAAATAAGAAACTAGTTTTAATCCTCCCATTGTTCTTACAGCAATCTCTCTAGCTTTTGATTCATGATCTGTTTTTAAAGCTGCTTTTAAATCATTATAACCAGGCAAGTCTCTATGCTCTAAAAAAGTTTCAAAACCCCCATTCTCTAATGCACTGGAGATTTCTTCATTAACCTCTCTTTCACCCCTATTATAACCTGGAGAAGCTATATAGACTTTCATTATTTATTGAAATCTTTTTGATTTAAAAATAAAATTATTTTAGAGGATATATTTAATTTTGAAAAATCATTTCTGTTATTATTTTAATTTGAATTAATTAAGAACTCTTAGTAATCGAGGATAGAGTGCTGACTCAGGAAGTTATAGTTTAATTACAAAAGTAGTAATTATATGAATAAAATTTTATCAATCAGTTATCAACCATAACATATTTGATCAAAAAAACCAAAAGCTTTAAATATGAGGTTATCCATAGGTATCCATGATAAAGATAAATTCGACGACAGCAAAAAAATTAGTGATGGGTTCTGGTTATGAGACTATTTACACAGAAAAAGTAAAAAGCAATGGTGGTAATTCAGCAAAGATTAATTGTAAGAAAGAATTTATAGAAAACGAAGTCGTTGTCTTTGTCCTAAAGGGAAAAGGGGGTGAGAATGAATAGGAATCTAGAGAAAGCTAGAAAATTATTCAATGAACTAGAAAAAAAAGAGGAAAATTTATCTAAAACATTTAAAGCTGTTATCCAAGAAAGATTAGTATATACAAAAAAATTGCTGGAAACTAGAAACTAATTTATCTTTGTCATAAAGACAAGCCAATAGATCTTTTTATACATCCCAGGTTTATTTTTCCTGGGATGTGTTGTTTTTCATAACATATTCAAGAATTTTGTAAAAAAACCAAAAATGTTTCATTGTAGGATTGTTCTCTCTTGAAAAATTATTATCAAGTCCGCAAATATCTGCACCAATTATTCTTCTCTTAGTTCCAATATCCCAGATTGTTCTGCATAATTTTTCAGAATTCCATCTTCCATGTCCATACCATAAAGTAGGAAAATATCTGATTACATCAAGGTCAACTGATAGGTAAACAGGAAGGTCAGGAATAGAGTCAGGATCAAATTCAGTTGGATTTCTTTTGTATGTTAACTGTGGATAAATCTTAATTGCTCTTCTGTAAACTTCTTCATATCTTTCTTTTTCACTTTCATCACAAGGAAATAATAATGCTTCAAGAGGTTCAGATGAAATAATATTAATATCCCTGATATTCTCTCTGATTTCCTCTTCAGTTTTATCTTCAGGAACTAGTGCTTCGTTTGGTGTAACTCCAACTAGATGAGTTGATTTAACATTTCTAAGCCTGCTTATTTCAGAAACAAAACCACTTCCATTTAATCTTTTTCTAATGTTCCAGAAATCAGGATGAGAATCTAACTGAACATAACAAACATCCTCTTCTAAAGCCTCTACAAAATAAAAGGTTCTGTGATGAAAAAATCCACTTGAATTAAGTACAATGAAACTATCATCTTTCAGTCTTTCACTCATATCACTATCCCTCTCAGCAATATCATACTCTATAATTATTTTTTCCAGAGCATAAGGAGTCAGATTCCAGTCAAGTCTTTGAAATTCTGTTTTTTTTCTGTTGAGAAATTTCCTTATTCTCTGGAGAGAACCTTGATCAGCCCTGTAAAGAAAGTCTTTTTTAGCTCTTCTTAAATAAGGAACTCTTAGTAAAAAAGTATTTACCATTAATTTCAATCAACAGTTTATTTTTTAAGAATTATGTTTTAATAGTGAATGTTTTAAACAAGAGGAATTTCTTCATGTAAATCTTTTCTTAAATACTCTCTTCCATTTCTTGAAGCTAGTAACATAACTGAATCTTCAGGAAGTTTGCTTTCCCATCCACCCCAGGAGCTTCTTATGTTTCTATTAACATATTCTGGAATTCTTCCATCATAATGAACAAAACTTAAAGAATCTCCTTCCATTACATTTGAGAACTCTCCTATTAACTGTCCTCCTAGATAGACTCTCCAGATTTTTTTATTATCAACTGAACTACAAGAAGGACCTTGAAATTCAACTCTTCCAAATCTCTGCAAATATCTGCAAAGTTCTGAGTTACTAAATTCAATCATTTTTATTTTTAATGATTCATATTTTTTAAGAATTATTGTTGAATAAAAAATAGTCTGAAGATTACACTCATTCCCAGACTTTGAGAATTATTAAAATAACAAAGTCTGAACATTCTTCCAAAACAATCAGATGTTCAAATACCTGTTTTAGGGAGGTTGGCTTGTTAAGGGAACCTAGGTTCCCTTACGAAATGGCCCCAGGGGGATTTGAACCCCCGACACCTGGCTTAAAAGCACGTGATATGGTTTCGTATCCCGGCTTAATTGTAGTGGTATGTTTATGTATCCTGGCTTATATTGAATTACTAGTTAAACTTCTTAATAATTTGAATATAATCTTTCAGAAATATTTATAAATCTGTATATATTCATAAATATAACTTCAATTTTGATTGAAGTTTAGAAATTGTTTAAAAAGGTGTAGAATATAGATAGGTATGGTAAAGAAACAAATTTTAATTATTGGAATTGTAGTAGTAATATTAATAGCATTAGGAATAGTATTTTTTTATAATCCAACAAATAATGATAGTAACAACTTTATTTGTGAGGATGAGACCTGTAAGGATATTAAGGATATAATTATTTCAGAACTTCCTGCAAAATATCAAATAACAGAAGGAACTTACTCAAAAGGTATTGCTGGTACAAGAGTATTTGTTCGATTAAATTGTGAAGGTACTGAAGCACATGCTGATGAAGAAGAAATAATAAATAATATAGCAAAAAAATTATTTGAAAAATATCCTGATACTTTTGGAGAAAACACAGGAATGGATTCAATAGTTGAAATAATTGGTTGCTCAAAAACATCATCTTCTCCAGATGGTATCTCTTCTTCCTCTTCTTCAACTTCTTGGGGAATTTTTGATGGACATGTTGATATTAGAATTTAATATCGAACTTTTTTCAAGGTTTTTTAACCAATTAACAAAACTATAAAAAAAATGGCCCCAGGGGGATTTGAACCCCCGACACCTGGCTTAAAAGGCCAGTGCTCTAACCAGGCTGAGCTATGGAGCCATAGCCCAGAGTTAAATAAACTCTGAATAAATTAACGAGAATTTAAAGGTTTAAAAAGGTTTTTAGAATTAAATTTTATCAAGGGGTGAATTCTCCACTTCTATAACCTTCTCTTAAATCTTCAATAAGCCGCAACGCTTCAGAAGGGAATCTCCAGGTAGATTCTTCTGCTAATTGTTCTAATTGAGAGTCAATATAAACCTGCATTGTTTCGCTGGTTGTATCTCTTGCTTTTGCTATATAGGACTCTCTTGTAGGAAAATCTCCTACAAACTTTTTTGCAAAATCTTTATCAGGATCATCATAATCCTGAGGATATAAATGTAAAGAACCATTTGCCTCTGTATAAGGGCCTACAATGATTTCTCTTTCTGTTTTTTTATTTAAATCAGAAGCAAGTTTTGCTTGCAGGTTTGTAAGAGCCATAACATTATCATGCCATGCAGTATAAGCTGCCCTGCTTCTCCAACTAGTATGCATATTTAAAACTAACTGTCCTTTGCGATTTTCAATTGCTCTTAATTGGATATATCTTAAACAAGGAGGTTCTTCTAAAAATAAATCAATTTCAGGAACTCCTGTAATTGCAATTGCCCTTCTTGTTAGTGGACTTTTAGCTAATTTATCAGTCATTACTTTTAACTGATTTAAAACACTTCCATCTCTGCAAGGATAACTAGCTAATCTACTATGATAGGTATATGGCCATAGAGTTGTTACTTCACCACCCTCAGCCATAGCTTTCAATTCATCATAAGGAGGAACTAGATGATCTTTTACTCCTAAAATTTCTGCAATATACTTTCCAATCTCACAAAAACTAAAAAAAGGATAACGTGGCTGAGAAAAAGGATTTTTAATCTCTATTATAAATTTTCCATCTCTTCCAGAACTAGGATCTACAGGACTTCCATCAGCAGTCTTTCTATCATATTCTGTTCTAAGTGGATATCCATGATTATGCAGGATATTTAAAATTTGCCAGTGGGCTCCTGGAATTGTTTCATCAACAACAGGAAATGTTCTTATTCTTCCATCACTTTCAACCATCTTTTTCACCTCAATCAGTCTATGTTTTTAAAATAATAAAAAATAGGGAAAATTTTATAGATATAAACTTTCAGAACTTGATATTATTTAAGTATTTAACAACCAGAAAATATATTTTCAATTAACTAAAATCAATTCAGATGCCTCTTTACTTTTTCTTCAATAACCTCATAAGTTTGAGTTCCAATTATTCTCTCAATTTCCTTACCCTCCTTAAAAATAACTATGCATGGAATACTATAAACATTGCTTTTTTCAGCTAGTCTGGGATTATCATCAATATTCACTTTTACAAATTTAATTTCATCCAAATTACTGGAAAGCTCATCAATAACAGGACTCATCATAAGGCAGGGCATACACCATTCAGCAAAGAAATCAACAACTACAACTTTATGAGAATTATTCACAATTTCCTTAAATTCCTCATCAGTAACTTCCAACTCTGTGTAGTTTTTCGAGGGCATCTTACATCACCTATAGTTACTTTCACCTCTGATATTTCAGTGTATTGCATTATATTTCATAGAAATAATAGGTTAATAAACTTTTTGATGTT
>WJLK01000137.1 GCA_014728565.1 Candidatus Pacearchaeota archaeon | reverse complement strand
CATTTGGTGCTGATAAGAAAATGTTTGGATGGAAAGTTAGACAAAAGAGGCCTGATAGAATTGATACAGCTCTCTTTTGTAGATGTATTTGGAGAAATTTATTTAATCTTTAATGGGACAGCTAATCCTGTCCCAGATCCATATCCACAAAAACATTTAAATACAATGTTTACGATATCTAATTATATTTTTAAAAAAAATAAAAGGAGGTTAAAAATGGTTAAAGCAAAAAGAATGGATGAATCTGCTTTTGCAAAGATTCTTAAGGCAGTCAATGTCGAGGGAGAATCCATAAGAGATATGCAGAATGAAAAAGAAGCTCTTATGAAAAGTTTTGAGGGAGAACAGAGAAGATACAAATCAGGAAAGATTTCTAGAAGAACACTATCAGAATCATCAAGGAAAGTTAACAAGGAATTAGTGAAACTAGATAAGAAAATAAGAAGTTCAATTGCAAGAGTAGGTAAACTTACAGCTCAGGCTAAGAAGTTTGCTTCCAGACAAGCTCCAAAACCTGTCAGGGCTAAGCTTGCTGGTGTTAAATCAAGCAGTAAGAAGAAAAGACACAGACCAAAACCTAAACCAAAACCTGTTAAGAAAAAACCAGTGAAAAAAGCAAAGCCAAAACCTGCAAAAAAACAGGCGAAAAAGAAACCTGCAAAAAAGCCAGCAAAGAAAACTTCAAAAAAGAAACCTGCTAAGAAAAAGAAATAAATTTTTATTTTTTTTATTTTTTCTAATTCATTTTTTCTAATTCATTTAAATATTCTTTGATTCTCTCAATTATCTGAGGAATAACAAATCTTTCAAGATTGTTCTCAAAAATTTCTTTAAGACTTGAATGCTCATTTAGATAATATCTGTTGTCTGTTTTTTCAATCAACATAGCGTCTCTCAGTCTTTTCAATTGTCTTCTTATATTTGATTCTGCAAGTCCTTTTGTTTCTAGACTGTATTTTTTTCTTAAAAATTCCACTTTATCTCCAATCTCCTCACTGGAAAGTTCTTGTTTTTCCCTATTAGCTTCAATAAGAACCATTAAAATATCAACAATAATATCTCTTGAATCAGCTAATTGCAATAGACCCAATGATAAACATATCTTTCTAATAAGTTCTCTTTTTTCCAAACCCTGTGGTTTTTCATATTTTCTGAGGGTTATCTCACTTAATGGAATGTCTTTCATTTTTATATTTTTTTAACCAGATTTTTTTAAAAATAGGAAGAGACATGGTTGATAAGATGAATGCAACAGTAGGAACAACTGAATTAACAAAAGGATTTGGAAGTCTAGCAAAATGAAAAAATATGACAATAACAATATAGGTTAATACAGCAATTAATAATTTTCTTGTCCAGCTGGTTTCCCATGCTTTATCAGCCTCAACATTTCTATTTCTCTGTTTAATTTTTTCAATCTCTTCTTCTAATTTTTTTATACTCATTCTCTTCTCTTTTTCACATTTAATAAATCACATATAAACTTATAAATTTAACCTAATTAGAATTAAAAATAGGTGCTTTGAATAATGGAACTAGTTGCTTTTTTAGGTGCAGGAAAAGGAACCTGGGGACAGGTTGCAGGAGTAATTAACAAGGGTGAGTGGGATAATATTGTTATTGTAGGAGATGATTTTGCTAAAAAATTCAACACTCAGAAAGATTTTGAGTTTATTGAAGTTAAATCTTCAGGAATTGTTGATTTAAAAGAAGAACTCTTGAAAAAATTAAAAGGAAAATTCAAGGGAACAGAAGTTGCACTGTCAATTGCAAGTGGCGAAGGCAAAGAACACATGGCTCTTATCTCTGCTCTTATTAGTGTTCCTGTTGGAATAAGATTTGTTGCTCTTACTCGAGATGGATTGGTTTTTATGTGAGAGTTAATTTTTATGGGCTAAAATCATAATAAGATTATGTCTATGATTCTCATGATTTCTAAGTTTTGATTCTGCAGTAAAACCAGAATCTATATGAACAATATTCCAGTTTTTATACGCCTCTTTCATTTCCTCTAAACTAGGATAAAAATTATCAGGTTTTTGTTTTGCGAAATTATCTTTATTTGAAAAACAAACAATAAAATCATACCCCTTTTGAGAGGTATTTGTTTTAATTCTTTCAATTAATTCAAATGATTTTTCTTTTTTAAAAAAATGTAAAACTAGTGAGGATATTATTAAATCAAATTTCTGTTCAAATTTATAATCACGAACATCCTCTTTGATAAATCTGAAATTTTCCTGTTTAATATTAAAATCTTCCTTATCAACACCCGTAACTTTTATTCCTTTTTTTGAGAATCTGATGGATTTTAATCCCTTACCACAACCCAAATCCAAAACAGATTTGACTTTTAAATCTTTAAGATATTTTTTTGTTAATTCTTTGACATTTAACATTTCTCAAACCTCACTCCTCTTTATCTTCATTATTTTCTTATCTTTTCCAAGAAGAATCACAGCAGATGCTTCATGCTCATCAAGAATTTTATATTTCTCATTTTTTTTATTTAAAGCAATGGCAATTTTCTCTGCATAATCTCTGACAAGATTATGCCTTGGCATCATTTCATAGCCTAGTCTTTTTCTTGCAAAACCAACAGACATAAATCCCTTAACTTCAATAAAATCAGGTCTTGCTTTTTTTATTAATTTAACATATTCTTCAACCATCTCTGGTTTCATATTAATATCTTTAACTAAAGTCATTCTTATCACAGTTCTTGTCTTGCCTTTTAGTTTTGGAAATAATTCTAAAGTATCATTAAATTTTTTCCAAGCATTTTTCTCTTTACTTCTATGCCATTTATCATAGGATTTTTTATTTGAAGCATTTACTGATAAATAGAGCTGAGTAGGCAAATTTCCCTCTTTATTAAGATTGCTTAATACTCCTGGCTGCAAACCATTTGTAACCACAAAGCTAGTTTTTCCTTTTTTTCTAAGTTCTGCTATAAATTCACCAAGTTTAGGATAGAGAGTTGGTTCTCCAGTCAGAGAAATTGCAAACTGCATAGGTTCCTGAGCTTCTCTGAATTTTCCAGAGTTAATTTTTTTATTACCTTTAAAACCGGTTAATAATTTTTGCTGAGATTTAATACTATTATTAATAATGAACTCAGGAGAGTCAATTTTATTTTTATTAATTAATTTATTAAAATTAATTTCAATTGGACGCCAACAATGCCTACATTTATTATTGCAACCAATCCATGGGCTAATTTGACAACATCGCCAAGTGTTAATACCATAAAACCTACTTTTGTAACATTCGCCTTCATCTATTAACGATTTTTTAGTCCACCTACATATTTTAATAGAACTGTGATTGCCGACAAATCTATACCCTTGTTTTTCTAAGATTTTTTTTACATTACTCTTATTGCTCATCTTAAAAAGATTTTTTTAATTCTTTAATAACCTTTATCTGCCAATTATTCTCAAATTCAGTATTTATAATATTTATCTTTAATTTTTTAAACGCATCTAAACTTGATTTTCTTAATAATTTTTTTTTGCAAACTAAAAAATGTCTTGAATTTGGCCATAGATTCTTCTGAATAAAACATTGACCTATTTTAAAGCATTGTCCATGTCTAGTGGGCATTTGCGTTATTTCAATTATTATGTTTTGATTGCCAAAATTTAATGATAAATCTCCCTTATGGTTATTAGGAGTACTTCTGTACCTATCTAATGAGAATCCTTTTTTTAGCGCTTCTTTTGCAAGAGGTTTAGCATCAGCATCATAAATTGAATCAAATTTTTTTGATAGCATTTTAAAAAGAAAAAAACCTCATTTAAAACCTCAACTAACAATTCCAAATAACCAACTCATCATCATTAATATAAATCCAGCAAGTATTATTAATCCAACCCACTTAAAAGCCCGTCTACCTATTTTTTCACTTCCAGTTATTCCCCATACTGTTAAGTAAAAGAATCTTCCTCCATCAAGTATTGCAAGAGGCAGCATATTAAAAAAACCAACTAAGATGTTTATTAAAAAAATCCAGAATACCATGTAGTATAAAAAAACTAGGAATTCTGATTTAAACTGATATTCAGTGAAAAGGTCCTTAAACAATCTTGAGAAACTCTCTGCCATGTTTTTCTTCACCCTTGAATTTGCAATTCCAATCATTGGTTTTGAGGAATTTTCAGGATGCTGACTTAATTCAAATTCATACTCCTGAATCTCATCTTTAAATCTAGTCTTTATACTTATTTCCTCTCCTGGTTTTTTATTATCTAAAATTTCTGTTAAATCTTCATGAGTTTTAATCTCTTCTCCATCTATCTCAATAATAGTTCCTATTAATCCCTCTCTTATTGCAGGAAGATCCTCATAAAGTCCAACTATTCCCTGATTAAGTTCAAGTTGTTTTATAAGTAGTTCCTTAGTGATTAAAAAATCCCTTTTTTTCGTGACTACTTTAATAAAATCAGCTAGCTCTGCATTTGTATAAGAAACCAACTCAACTGGAAGTTCAGAGTTATTAATAATATTGATGATTTCCTGTGTATTATTGGCATTAATAGGAATTCCTCCAATACTTTCAATATTGTTTATATCAACAATACTTGTTGCATAAGTGTCAAAGACAGCTCCAGAAGGTGTAAAAGTAATAAAGAACAAACCTGCCCATACTAAATAAAAAACTAACCCTGTTATAATATTTGCAAAAACTCCTGCTCCTAAAATAGCCATCTGGTCTGTTTTTTTTATTTTTTCCATGTCTTTTTCATCCTGTTCAACAAAAGCACCTAGAAGAGGCCCTAAGAACAAAATTCCAGTGCTTTTTATTCTAACTTTGTTATGAGCCATGAAAATTCCATGACTAAATTCATGAACAATTGCAGTTATTGCCAAGGCCACTAAGAAAGATACAAAAGGAAATGGAGGAAAAAAATCATTCATCCCAAAAAGAGTTGGAAAATAAGGAATAACAGGAGCAATAGGAGGAGCTTTGACCAGCTTAGTAACTGTTGTAGGATATCTTGCATAAATATAAACTGATCTGAAAATAAGGTATAATATTCCAGCCATTAAGAAATAACTCATTGCAATTATAACATATTTTAGAAAATTAAGGGTTTTTGTGTATTTTTTTCCAATATATTTTATTAGCTTTACACCCCATTGAGATCTATAGAGAAAAGCTATTTTCATATCTCTTTTTAGGTTTTTTCTTTTAGCATAAAGAAATATGGCAATAGCTATACAGAAAATCAACAAAAAAATTAAATCATAAATGTAAAATGCCATCTCTTTTATAAACCTTGATTTTTATTATTAATTTTTAAAGATATTTAAATGTTTGTTAGAAAAACATGCATGTTATTTTTTTCTGATGGGCCTGAAAGATTTCTTCAAGCATTTTCTGCATCTGACTTTGCCTTCTATTATCTTTCTTGAGTCAGCTCTTATTTTTGTCTTGCAGTTTTTGCATACAAAAATATCTTTATATAATCTAGATTGAGTAACAGGTAATTTTGTTGCCATTATAAAAAAATTTGTTATTGAGAGTTTTTAAATGTTTTTAAAAGACTTTTTTCAGGATTTTTTTTGGTTCTGAACAGAGACTGGCTGAATCTGAGCCTGAGTCTTATTTTCCTTTCCTTCCTTGTCTGATTCAATCCATCCAATTATTCCACCTATTAAAATAAGAATTCCACTAAAAAACATACCCCCTATTAAAAAACCAAAGACACTGAAAATAGTTATTATAATAAAATCATTTTTCACTGGATTTCTAGCAATTTTAATTGAATAACCTATAAAAACAATAGCAAGAGCAATATGAATTATCACAAAAATAATATTAAGATTATACATATTTGTAAAAAAATTTATTCCCCACATATCTCCAAGATTAATAGAGTATATTTTCATAGCAACAAAATAATACAAACTGAATAATCCTCCTAGAACTCCTAAAATCCCTCCAATTAAAATAAGTATAAAAGGTGCTTTTGATTTCATAAACTTCTAAAAGAAATATAGTTTTTATAACTTTCTTTTGATTATCTTACTGCCTTCAATATCCCAGTACTCTACCTGGTCTTCCTCTTTTATTTGTTCTCTTAATTCTTCAGGAACATCAATTTCTATAGTCTCGTAATTTTCAAGGTCCATTACACTTGCTTTCTCTCTCATGATTGATAAAACCTGTCCCCTGTTTTTATTTATCATAGGAACCTCTAATCTTTCATGACCTCCTTTTACAAAAACTCTTTTTTTATTGTCTATAATTCCAACAGCCTCTATTCTGCATTTTGCATGACCGTGCTTTCCTGTTTTGCTTATATCATTGCTCTTAACAATACAAGGAACACCATCAACCATTATTGCTGTACCTGATTTTGCTGCTGAAGCACTTATTAATTTAAAAGCCATTTTATAATCATTAAATCAAAATTACGTTTATAAAGCTTACTGAGTCTATCTTTTTGTCAAAGCAAGTGACATATGTCGATAGATGAACCGAAAATTAGTTCGCTGGTAAATACTAGTGAATTATATGGAAAAAAGAGATATAAGAAAAGAATTTTTTAAACTAAGAATAAAACATCACTCATATAATCAATGTAAAAGAATTCTAAAAGCTATGTTTGGATATGAAGTAACCTCTAGAACTCTTCAAAGATGGGAAGAGAGATTAAGGAAAACAGAATGGGATTTAGAAGACTATTCAAGAAGACCT
>WJLK01000136.1 GCA_014728565.1 Candidatus Pacearchaeota archaeon | reverse complement strand
TTTCCTTAGCAGAGGTTTCCTTAGCAGAGGTTTCCTTAGCAGAGGTTTCCTTAGCAGTATATTGAGAGGCTTTTTTTTCAGCTTCCTCTTTTAATAATTTAAGTTCTAATTTATCTGCCTCTAATTTTTTTTCAGCATCTTTTATTTTTCCCTTTCTGTTCTTTATCTCATTTATTTCTTCCTGTGCTTTTCTAATTTTCTCCTCTGCTTCAGACAATCTCTCCATGTCTGTTTTTTTAGTTGATATTTTCTCAGACATTTTTACTATTTTAGCAGGTTTTTTTAAAGAGTTCTTTTTTTTCAGGATAAGAACAACCATAAAAAGAAAAATAAATGTAAAAATGACAACTCCTAGATAAATTAGGGATTTAAAACTAAAACCTTGCTGAGAAGGTGTTTTTGAAGGCTGATCATTATTTGTTTGTTCTTGAAGTTGGTTTTGAGTTGTTTCAGGAATATTCTCCTGTTCTGTATTGTTTGATGTTTTGTTTGATGTTTTGTTAGAAGTCTCATTTGCTGTCTTATTTTCTTCAGTTTCAGTTGCAGTAGGAACAACTGAAATAGGCTCTATAACTGGTTCAGGGTCTGAATAAGTCATATCAATATAAACTGAATTTCCAGACTCAATGTTCTTAAAAACTTTCATTTTTTCCAAAGCTCCTCCCTGAGTTCTTACAATAACTGATAATTTAATGTATATCTGAGTTGTATTAAAATTAACCTTAATTAAACCGCTACTATCTGCTGCCTGGTTAGTGAATTCTAAGCCAGGTATTTTTTTTCCAGAAATATGATTTAAAGCTCTAATATCTCCAAGATACCCTGGTTGTGTTTTAATAGTAACTTTTACTGGAAATGCAAAAATACCTGGGATCAGTATTAATACAAACAAGGCCATCAATACTCTTTTTTTCATTGAAATAAAAGCAATATTTAATTTATAAATATTTGGATTTAAATATTGATGGTTATCACTACCTGGTCAGCATCTACAACAGGTCTTAATCGTTCTCTTCCATTTTTATGAGATGATATCAGTTCTATAAAACCAAATTTTTCTAAAAGTCTTATATCTTTTCTAACAGCTTTGAAATCTCTTCCTAGAAGCTTAGCTAACTTGTATAAGGAATCTGGTTTTTTTGTTTTTGTGATATGTAAAAGTCTTGCTTTTTCATTACTTAAAATTTGCCTTAAATTTATGATATCTGTGTCTTTTTTAGCACCCTTAATTCTATGAAATAATGTTGAGAAGGTTCCTGATTTATCTGTTATTGAGATTGTTTTTGTTTTTATTTGTTTTTCTGCCATTTTTTATTAAAATAACAATAGTATATAAATTTTTCCATATATCTTTGATATATATTATACTTTTATTGGTTTTATTTTAATATATATGATTAAAAATATACCCCATAAAATTTTTATAAAAAGTTTAATTAAAAGTTATTTTCAAAAATTTTGTATCTATAACTAAATTACACCAAAAGATTTATAAATGAATATCAAAAATAAGGGTTTTTAAAGATGTTTTTTTAACCAACCTTTAGAAAACTTTTTAAACAGAATTTTATTTTATTATTTGTTATTTAAAGAAATTTAAATAACAGAAACTGGCCAGTTAAAACAGTGTATTCTTAAAGTAAAAACAGATTCTTAGATCTTAAAACCTAAAAAGAGGTTTTGGATTCATGATTATAATCAGTGAAAGGAGGTTATAAAAGATGAAGATTAATATTAAAAAAATAGCATCTGCATTAGCAAGTGCTGCTATGTTCTCAAGCACTATTGGATTTGCTGCTGCTGCTAGTTATCCAGCTCCATTTGTTGTAAGTGGAAGTCCTGATGGTGCAGTTATTGTTGGTTCAAGTTCAGCTACTGCTGCAACTGACTGGGCTGCAGCTGTTGATATAAGCACTGATTTAAGTGACAGAGTATCAAGCACAGAAACCACTGCAAGTGTAAGTGGTGGAGATGCAAAAACTCTAGCAAGTGGAACAGATTTACTTTATCTGAATGACGACCTTGCTGAGAATGTTGCTACTATCACTGATACAGATTTATCAACAGTTCTAGCTGATGGAACATTTACTGATGATGATGGAACTGAGTATGACTATGAGCAGACAATAGTGATGGGAACTGATGCTCCTGATAGCAGTGGTAGTGGAGTTGTATTTAGTGACTCTGACAATGACTTGGATGATCCTACAATACTTCTTCAATTAAGTGAGGATACAGGCACTCCTGCATATACTCTAACTGCTAACTTCAATGAAGAGGTTGCATTTAATGCAACAGCTTCTGAAGGAGAAGAAATTGTATTATTTGGAAAAACATATACAGTTGGAACAGCCACTGATGGTGATACTTTAGTATTACTTGGTGGTGCATCTGAAACAACTGTAAATGTTGGAGAATCTGTAACTGCCGAGGTTGGAGGAACAAGTTATGAGATATCTTTAGCTGCTATTAGCACTGACACTGACCCTCAGGCAAGTGTTTCTATCAATGGTGAATCAAAAACATTCACAGAAGGACAGACAAAAAAGATTTCAGGTGTTGATGTCTATGTTAAGACAGTTTTTAGATCAGGAGACAATGCAGGATATGTTATTGTACAACTAGGCTCAGACAAACTTACTTTTGAGGATGGAAGTGCTGTTATGGTTGGTACTGATAATGATGATATAGAGGGAACAGCTGTAAGTATTAGTGGAGGAATTTCAGCAATGACAAAATTAGAAATTAATGTTTCTGCTTCTGATAATGATGTGAATCATGTTCTGGAAGAGGAATCTTTTGTTGATCCTGTATTTGGAACAATTTCTCTGGATTTTGTTGATATAAAAAACGGTCCAGTATTAGAAGTAGAAGAAGACACAGGAGTATCTGATGGAACAAGAAAAACACTAACTATTGAAAAGGAAGGAGACAGAGAACTAGGAATGGGAATTCAGGTTCCTGGTCTTGATGCAGTATCAGTTCCTTTTGTATATCAGGGAGAATTAGCAGATGATGATGGAAAAACAATCCATATTGTAGAGGGTAATGATCTTGATGATGAAGAATACTTCATCCTTAATAGTGGTAATTACCAGTATTTAATGGAAATGACCAAGGTTTCATTAAGTGAATCTTCAGGTTCTGATGTTCATTTTAAAAATATCATTACTGGAGACACTTACAATAATCTTGTTGATAACAACAATGATATTAATGAAACAGCTGGAACAACCACCACCTTTACACTAGATAGTCAGGATTTCACTGTAGAAGCAGTAGATTCTGATACTGTAAAAATATACAGTGATGACTACAGCACAAATATTGCTGTCTATCCTTATCTAGGATTGATTGACAATAAAGACCATCTTGTTGCTTTAACTGACGAAGTTATTGTATTTAATGATGCAACTGCTTCAAGCAATAAAACTGTTGAATTACCAACAGGAAGTTTAGCTGTTACATTTAATGATGTTGCAGGAGGAGATTGTCAAGTAGGTCTTTCTGTTACAGGTGGTTCAAGTTATACAATTGATGCAAATGCTTCAGCTGATGAAGCTGAAGATGGAATCCTTGTTGGTGCTGTTGACTATGTTGTAACTGCTAATGAAACAGGTGCAGATGATGGTGATTGTGATGCAGTTGATGTAAAATTTGCACTTGAAGCATCTCAGACAGCAGATGGTGTAACTGAGGAAGAAGATCCTGCTCTATTGTTTGTAGAGGAAGAGGATCAATCAGAATCAACTTCTGATGTAAAAAATGCTGTGTTGTTACCTACTATTGATGATACTTCTCATAGTGAAGCTACCACACCTGTTTTCACAGGAACATATGATACAGACAGCTTTGATGATGCAGACCATACTGGTTATGTAACCAACTTTGGTACTTATGTGTTGAAAAACACAAAAGATGATGACCAGACTTTAACTAGTCTGACATATTCCTCAGATCAAATGCATGCTGAGGTATTTATGTCTGAAGTTGGAGCAAGCATAACTCCAGGAAGTGGAGGCACAGGAGGACAGGTATCTGTATTTAAAGATAATGAGGTAAACTCAGTATCTGGAAAGAATCTTATAGTTGTCGGAGGAAGCTGTATTAATACAGTTGCTGCTAAAATACTGGACAGTACTGTTCCATTATGCGGTGCAGATTTCACTGCTAAAACTAATGCAGGACCTGGACAGTATATTATAAAGGTGGTAGAGTCTCCATACAATTCTGAGAAAATAGCTATGCTTGTTGCAGGATATGAAGCTGCTGATACAGTTAATGCTAAGAACAAGGTGCTAGAGGGCATTTCAACTGATGTAGGTGAGAACGTATATCCTCAGGTATCAGCCTAAGGTTATTTTTTATTTCATTTTTTTCTTTTTTTTATTTTTCTTAAGTATTTGTTTATTAAAGAAAATTATTTAAGTGCTTTTTTATCAAATATTATATGAAAAAAATAATTAGCAAATCTGAGAAAGACAAAAAATCTAGAAAAAACCAGCTAATAGTTGGTTTGGTTCTTATACTTTTGATGGTTCTCAGTACTCTGGGATTTGCTCTAACAGGAAGAACTGAGGATAAAAATAATGAAAAAATAGAATACAGAGATGTTGTTTTTATTAGAGAATCTGGATTCTGGATATCTCAGATTAAGGGAAAAAATTTTATAACAACCTATAATGCAAGAGAAGTTGAAAACTTCTCATTTCCAGGTTATTTGACAATAGAAAATTACAGGAATAATCCATTATATTTTGTAGGAGATGGTGGAAATCCAGTATCTGAAATAGCTAGAAATTTGGAGGATGTTGCATTGAGAATGCAAAATGCCTGTTTATCTGAGAATTGCAGTGAAAATCTTCCAGTTAAGAACTGCTCAACAGATAATATCATAATTATAAAGGAGCCTCTTAATGAAGAAGAAAATATTTATCAAAAAGAAAACTGTGTATTCATTATAGGAAGCTATCAAAACCAGACAAAGATGGCTGATGCATTTTTATTTCACCTTGCTGGAATTTAAATGCAATATTTTTTTTCCAAATTCGAATTTTTCCTCAATAAAGACTGCTAAGATTCCAATTATATAACCAATTACTGCACCTGCTAAGATATCTGAAAGATAGTGAACTCCAAAATAAACTCTTGAAAAAGCAGCTAGACATGCAAAAGCAAACCAGAAATACCTAAGTTTTTTGAACTCTTTCATTAATATTGGAAAAGCTGCAAAAACTATTGCTGCCTGAAAAGATGGAAAGGAAAAATTCCATGTATTAAAACTATTTCCTAAAAAATAAAAAACAACTGAGAATACAGAGACAATTCCTTCCTGAAAAGGCCTTGGTCTTTTAAATATTATTTTTATTAAAAAAATAATCCCTGAGGATAACAGAAAAGAAAAAATCAGAGGAATTATCCATCTTCTCTTGTTTTCATTCCAGAGAAAAAGAGTTGTAAGAAAAAAGAATATTACTAGTGCGCTTGTTACAAAGGTTAAACTTATAAAAATATAATCTAAAAAAAGATTTCTAGATTTACCTATTAAAATAGATATA
The DNA here is from genome assembly GCA_014728565.1 of Candidatus Pacearchaeota archaeon. Taxonomy (GTDB): domain Archaea; phylum Nanobdellota; class Nanobdellia; order Pacearchaeales; family GW2011-AR1; genus ARS1285. The sequence goes on along the minus strand of WJLK01000136.1, from coordinate 6,345 downwards.
TCTTTATCAAATATAAAGGAAATTAAAGTCACTAAAACAACAATTACAAAAGCAATTATTCTTCTTTTCATAAACCTTTAGAGGAATAAATATTTAAATATATTTCTTTTTAATTTAATGAAAAAGATGGTGAAAAAAAACAAAAAGAAAAAAAGAAATAAAAAGAATATTTGTAATTTTTATTATCTTCCTATAAGATATATAATACTCCTAATCTTAATGTTCAGTATGCCTATAATTTATTTCATTTTCACACCTCTTACAGTCTATCCTGTTCTTGGATTACTCAAAATATTTTTCAAAGAGATATTTCTATTTGGCGACATACTTGTTGTTAATTTAAATTCAATAGAGATAGTAGGGCCTTGTATTGCAGGTTCTGCCTATCTTTTACTTTTAATTCTAAACCTGACTGTTCCAATGAATATTAAAAAAAGAATTTATTCGATTTTAGTCTCTTTTTTAATGCTGCTTGTTCTAAATATACTAAGAATATTTCTTCTTATAGTCTTATATGTAAAAGAATTTGTTTTTTTTGATTTCACTCATAAATTATTCTGGTACTTCCTAAGCAGTATTTTTGTTGTTGCAATCTGGTTTTTCATTGTAAAAATATTCTCAATAAAGGAAATTCCAGTTTACACTGATGTTAGATTTCTAATGAATAATATAAGAAAAAAGAAGAGAAAATAAACTTTTCAAAACAAGTTTAATCAAAACCAGAACTCGAAATGAAGGATAATAAACTTTTCAAAACAAGTTTAATCAAAACCAGAATCTGGAAAGAGGAAAAACTTTTCAAGATTATTTTCCATAGCTGTTAACAACAACAACCAAAACTACTCCAAGAATAAAAAGTATTATCATGGTAAATGAATTATATAAAGTAAAGTTAGTTATTGCAATAATCTTTTTTATAGGTATGCTAAGTGCTCCAATCACTAATCCAAGCAAAAAGTAGAGAGTCTTGCATTTGTCTTTTTTAAATAAAAAACTTATTAATCTTGATATAAAAAAAGCTCCTAGAACAGCTCCTAAAAGAAAAATAAATGCATAAAAAAAGTTTTCCCTGATATTGCCTATCACATCAATCATAAATTCATATAAACTCATTATTAACAGAATAAAGGCTCCTGATATTCCTGGTAGAAACATTGCACTTATTGCAATAAAGCCACCAAAAAATACATATGAAAAACTTGGAGTTACATTAACAGGAATTATAAAAGCAAGAGATATTCCTGTTAGAATTCCAAAAATTCCAAAGAATATATTTTTAAAATTATGTTTTTTAATATTATCAAAAATTATTTTTGAACTTGCTATTATCAGTCCAATGAAAAAAGACAGAGTAAATGAATAATAATTCTCAAGAAGAAAATGTATAATTCTTGCTCCTAAAATTATTGAAGTAAAAATTCCGAGGATAAGGATTAATAAAAATCCTAAATCCAGATTTCTTAAATCTTCTTTAAATTTTCCTTTATTCTTAAAAAAATCATAAAACAGTGAAAAAGAAAAAGATTTTACTGCATTTATCAGTCTTGTATAAATCCCAGTTATAAAAGCTACTGTGCCTCCTGAAATTCCAGGAATCAAATCACAGATTCCCATCAACATTCCTTTTAAGAATAATAAAAAATTATTACTAGCTTTCATTTTGATCAAGGGAATTCATATAATCCTCAATAACCTCTAAAATAAATCTCTCAACTGCCTGTTGTATCTCGCAATCCTTGTAAATAATTTCATAACAGTTGGTTCTTTCCTGGTTTATAAAAGTTTCATTACTGCTTTTGATTATTATTACAGTATTACGAGAGGAGTCTCTGCAAGTTTTATAAGGAAATCTTGATTCTTCTGCAAAAGACTTGTTTGTAAAACTTGATTTAACAGCAAGTCCTGAATCATTAAGAAAGTTTCCAAGAGTAAACATAGCTACACTATTGTCCTCGCACGGATTCATAGAAGGATCTAAAGATATGTAAACAGTGTTTTCTTTTAGGAATTTTAGACCTTCTTTTTTAATCCTTGGAGAAAGCTGTATTTTTTCAATATCTCTTGGGTCATTTCTAAAATTAATTCTATATTCATCAATTATATTTCCTGTACTATCAACAACAGGTATTGAGGCAAAATAAAAAGTTATCTCTCCTTGTTTTATTTTCTGAAAATCCAGATTGGCAAATTCAAATTTATTAATGAAATTATCTATTATAAAAGGTACAGAAATAACAACTCCTAAAATAAATATCAGCAATATAAAAAACCAGAATGCCTGCTTTTTTGGTTTTTCAGGAATTTTATAATCATCTTTTTCTTGTTTTTCTAAATTCTCATCAGCTTTATCTGAATTATCAATATCTTTGAAATTCTCTTTGTTCTCATCTTTTTTTGCCATTTTATTAGGAAATAGAATTAGTTTTTAAAGCTTATGAAACTAAGACATAATTTAAAATCTTCAAGAAAAGAATACCTAAATCTGTCTAGGAGCAACCATTCTCCTTACTACTAGAATAATAGCTATGATAAGGATTATGTTTACAACTATTATAAGATAGATAAACCAGTTTCTTCTCAGATGTTCTAGAACCTCATCTGTCTGAACTTCTTCTTCACCATTGATTGAAAGTGAAACTTCTTGTTCAGAAGACCTGTCATCAAATGCAGCTCTGATTGTAAACTCCTCATCTCCTGATGCATCATCATCTATATTAAGGATTATGTTTACCTCTCCTGACTCACCAGGAGCAAGAGTTAGTGTCTGGGGTTCAAGTGAAACTAGACTTGACCATGCACTATTTCCAAAAACAGAAACAGCATAATTTGTATCAACACTACCTGTATTTCTTAGATTAGCATTTATAATAAGTTCCTCGCCTGCAAGTGCTTCAGGAGTCTCGTCATCAAGTTCAGCAGTTATTCTAACTGATTTAAAAATGGTTGGTGGTTCTTCTTCTCCACAATTACCCTCAACACTAAAGACTCTCTCATTGATAAATTTATCATCTGATACTATCTCATAAACATCATGCCTGTCATTATAGTCATAGTAAGTCCTGAATTCAAGAGTATAAATCTTTTCTTCTGCATCTTCTGGAACAGTAAATTGAAACTCAACTATATCATCATCTCCTTCATCAAAATCTCCTGTTATTACTTCTTCTAGTTCAACTCCAAGTTCTGATATTTCCATTGTAACTCTGACTTGGTCTTCGTAATCTTCATCACCAATATTAATCACATCTGCAGAAACCTGAACAATCTCTCCGCACTGAGCAGTTGATGGTGAAGTTACTATATTATCAACAATTATCTGTTTATCTTCATCAGTTTCTTTTTCAACCTCAACTTCTTCAAAATACTCGCTATCGCTATCATAATCATCATATTTTGAAGTACATACTTCATCTTCATCTCCGTCACTGTAAGCTTTTAATGCAACAAAGTAAGTTCCATCATCAAAATCTGGAGATACTTTAAATTCAAAAGTAACTGTTTCTTCATCACCTTCATCAAGATCTCCAATCTCAATTTGCTCATCTTCTAAATCTTCAAGATCATCAGTTACATCATCACCATCAGAATCATATACAGCAAGTTCTATAACAACATCTTCTACTTCATCATCTCCTATGCTTTCAACCTCTACATCAATTATTATACTATTAAGAGGTATCCATTCAAGATCATCTCCATCGTCATTCTCAATATCAACATCATTCAATCTTAGTTCAAAATCATCACTGCTTTTTTCTCCATCTTCACACAGAGTTTCCTGAATATTGACAGTTACTAACTCTTCATCTAAGCTTGAGTCATCTTTAATAATCATATCTCCAGTATAAATTTTTCCAAAAAGCAAATCTTTTTCAAAATCAACATCCACACTTACAGTAAGAAGTTCATCAGAATCTATATTTAATATTTTATTTCCAGATACATTATCTCCAAAAACATCTATTGGAATTGTTATATCATCCTGGTCTTTTATCTCTGGAAGAGTTATTGTATAATTTGAAAGAGTATCAGGTGAAAGAGTAAGATTTAAAGAATCTTTTTCTGCAAATTCAAGAGAGTTTCTTGAAATTGTGAAAGCTGCACTAACAATAACAAGGGATAAAAGTACTGTTAATAAAAACATTGATATTAATCTTGACTTCATTTTGTTATAATTCTGGAGTTATGACACCTTTATAAAGTTTATTATTCTAAAAAATATATGATAAATAAAGCTTATAAAAAGGTTTATAATGTGTTTTTTCTTAGTATTTTATATATTATAATGAAAGGAGGTAAAAGGGGTGAAGATGGTCAAAAGATCGCGTAAAAACAAAAGATCACTGGGTGCATGGTCTTTTTTAATCGGTGTTATATTAGCAGTGATTCTAGGAATTTTCAGTCCTTATTTAAGCTCAAGTGCCTATAGTGTTGTATTTACATTGCTGGTACTTGCAGGTATAGTAGTCGGACTTTTAAATGTTGCAAGTGAGGAAACTTCAGGATTTTTATTAGCTGCACTAGCATTAGTAATTGCTTCCTCTCTAGGAGGAGTTACAGTTGCTCAAATAGCAACCAGTAGTGTTGGGGCAATAATGAAATCATTGCTAGATGCTCTACTGATTTTATTTGTACCTACAACAATAATTGTAGCTTTAAAATCAGTATTTGAAATCGCAAAAGAATAAAGTTATTTTTATTATTTTTTATTTTTAAATTTTATTTATTTTAGATAATTTAATTTGGTAGTTCGTAATAGTTTATTATATCTGGATTATCAAAAGACAATCCAGGACATGCTGTGTTTATCCATGAATCTACATTAAAATTTTCAAACTGATTTACATCTAGGTTATTAGTTAGAAAAATAAAAACCTCTTTTGATTTTTTCAGTTGTTTTTTTAATTTTAATGCCTGTTTCAAATTTTCCTGTCCTTGTTTTGTTGAAACTAAAATTCCTATTTTTTCTGCTTTTAGAAATTTCAGATAGGCTGTTTTTCTTTTTGCTCTTAATCTTTCTATTTCCTTAGGAAGTATTTTTGTGATTTTCTTATTTTCAAGAATATAAATCTCTGAATTCTGAAGCATAAGATTCTGAACGTGAAATTTTCCTGTGCTTATTAATAATATAGGAAGTTTGGTTTTAATTTTTGAGCATCCAAGAACCTGTTGAAAATCACTAACTTTTATATTATTAGAAGATAGTTGTTTTTTTATGCTCAAAGCTAAATTCTTATACTGAATTGAGTAAGCAAGAAATAATCTCCTAGGAAGTTTTTCTATTTGTTTTTCTTCTAGTTTAAAGTTTATTTTTTGTACTGCAGGAATGTGCATAATTTTCATTTTAACATAAAACAGCTATTATATATAAAGATAGTGCAATAATCTTTATAGATTTCTTTCAATTGTTATGAAAATGATTGGTTAACATGTACACTGGTATTTTTATGATGGCTGTAATCTTGATTGTGATTATTGTTTTCGGCCACATATTCACTACAGACCTTCTTATATGGAACTTGAGATAATTGCCTGGACACTTCTGACAAATGGAGTTAGAAAAATAACTCTAGGTGGTGGGGAACCTATGCTTGAAGAAAATCTTGATGATATTCTGAGAATTTTAAAAAGTTAGAGAACATATGTCAGTCTTCATACTAATGGAACATTGATAAAAAATGCGAGAATCTGTGAGCTTTCGGAATTAGTTGATGATATAGCGCTTCCATTAGATAGTGCAAACAGAGAGGTTCAGGGAAGATTAAGAGGGAAAGGATTTCTTCCTGTATTTGATAGACTTCCTGAAACTTCTCAGGCGATAACTGAAAATGAAATTAAAATTGGATTTCATACAGCATTTACCATGGATAATTGTTATGATATTCAGGGAATCTATGATTATATTCAAAGAACTGAATTTGATTACTGGAGAATATATGAATTTAATCACTATCTTGCATTTATGAGTGCTGGTGAAAGAAAACCATTAAGAGAAATAACAACAGCTGATTGTTATGAATTTAATAGAAGACTACAAAGAATAAGAGAGTTAAGAGGTTTAAATATGCAGGAATCAGAGGATGAATTATCACCTCTTTTTAGAAGAGCTTTCAGTGATATGCAGAGATACAAAGATGAAAGAATACAGTTTGATTCTATAACAGGAGTTGAAGAACCTTATATATTTATAGATAACAGAGGAGAGAGCGTGTCTAAAAAATAATTCTTTAAAGGAGGTTCACCTCATTTAACTAAGTAAAGAGGAGGTGAACACAATGAAATCTAATCTAATTCCGAGATGGAATCCGATTATTAATTCCATTAATAAGGGGTTTTCTATCTTAA
>WJLK01000135.1 GCA_014728565.1 Candidatus Pacearchaeota archaeon | reverse complement strand
GTTACTAATCTTGAAAAAAAATATAAATTAAAAGTAAAGGATATTGTTGTGCATTGAAAATGAAAACCAAAATAGGTTCTAAAAATTTGGAAAAACTTATATAATTATCTTTCTTAATTCTGAGATGAAAGCTGAAATTAATGAATATATTGTTGCAGATAGTGAAATCTGTCATGGTAAGCCTGTTTTTAAGGGAACGAGAATTACTGTATTTGTTATTTTGGAGATGCTTAAGGAAGGAGCTTCTACAGATGATATACTTAGAGCATATCCCTCTCTGACTAAGGTTCATATAAAAGCAGCTTTAGAATTTGCTGCAAATCTTGCAAAACAGAACAGAATACCTACATAAAATGAAATTTTTATTAGATGAAAATGTTCATAGAGGTCTTTTTTATTTTATTAAACAATTAGGATATGATGTCAGACTGTGTCCAAGAGGTATAACTAATGGTTCTGTTTTAAAGTTATGTATGGATGAGGAAAGAGTTTTAATAACTAGAGACCTGGATTTTTTGAAAAATATTCCCTTAGGTTATGAAAATTTTGGAATTATTATATTAAAAATATCTCCTGAAGATATTGAATCTCAAAAATTAGCAATTTCAAGTATCTTCAAGGAAATAAATGATTTTTCCAATAAAATCATTGAATTATCTGATGATAAATATGAAGTAAAATGAAATTGAAATTATATTTTAAGAATAGTAAGGGAAATAAGCTTTGCGGAATTTTATCTAATCCTACAGGGAATTTGGAAGTTCCTATCATTGTGATGTGTATTGGACATAGTTCAAATAAGGATAGGCCTACCTACACTTCTATGGAAGAGAAACTTAATGAAAATGAAATATCTAGTTTTAGATTTGATTTTTATGGACATGGAGAAAGTGAGGGTAAGTTTGAGGATGCAACTGTTTCTGAAGCAGTTGATGATGCTCAGAAAGCTATTGAATTCTTGAAAAATAAGGGATATTTAAAAATCGGTTTGTTTGGAAGCAGTTTTGGAGGAATTACTAGTTTGATAACAGCTTCAAAAAGTGATGATTTATTTGTTCTTGCTTTAAAATCTCCGGTATCAGATTATGAAAAAGTTGAGTTATTGAGAAAGGGGGAAAAAGGAATTGAGGAGTGGAGACAGAGAGGATATGTTTCATATGACAGTAGTGATGGAATTCCTTTAAAACTAAATTATAGTTTTTATGAAGATATTAAAAATAACAATGGATATGAGGCTGCTAAAAAAATTAAAATTCCGACTATTATAGTGCATGGAGACAGAGATGAAATAGTGCCTGTTGAGCAGAGTAGAAAAACAGCGGATATTATTAGGAATTGCAAGTTAGAAATTGTTAAGGGAGCAGACCATAGATATACAAATCCTGAGCATTTTGAAAAATGCACTAAATTATTATCTGATTTTATTATAAGTAAATGTAAGTAAAATGAAACCTGCTGAACTTTATTACAAAGAAAAAGATAAAGTAAGATGCCTGGCATGTGCTCACAAATGCCTGATTTCAGAGGGTAGGAGAGGGATATGTAAGGTTAGGGAGAATGTAAATGGAGAGTTGATTTTATTGGTTTATGGAAAAGTTGTTAGTAGTAATGTTGATCCTATTGAGAAAAAACCACTTTATCATTTTTTAAAAGGCAGTAAGAGTTTTAGTATTGGAACAGTGGGTTGTAATTTCAGATGTGATTTTTGCCAGAACTGGGATATAAGTCAGGCTTCTAAACAAGGTTTTATTGGTGGAAGAGATGTAACTCCAAGAGGGATAGTTGAGGAGGCTATAAGAGCTGGCTGCAGAAGTATTTCTTATACTTATAATGAACCTGTTGTTTTTATAGAATTTGTTAGAGATGTTGCTAGAATTGCTAAAGATAAAGGACTGAAAAATATAATGGTTACAAATGGATACTGGAGTCAGGAGGTTTTTAATTATATTTACAGGTATATTGATGCAGTAAATATTGATTTAAAAGGAAATGAGAAATTTTATAATAAGTATTGCGGAGGTAATCAGAAGCCAGTTCTTGATACAATAAAAAGATGTTATGAAGCAGGAATTCATATTGAGATTACCACATTAGTTATTCCTGGTTTAAATGATAAAAAAGAGGATTTTGAATTTATTGCAAAATTTCTTGTGAGTTTAGATAAAAATATCCCTTGGCATATTTCTAGATTTTTTCCAATGTATAAGATGACTAAGAGTAGGATAACACCTGAAGAGACTCTGGAAGAGGCAGAAAAAATTGGAAAGAAATATCTGAATTATGTTTATCTAGGAAATATATGATTTTTACAGGAAATTTTTTAAATTAAGACTCTTGTTCTTGCATATGTTAGTAACATTAGAAGATTTAGAACAGGAAGTTGAAGGTCTTAGACAGTTAATAGATTGTAATGACTGTTCTGATAAGTTTTGTTGTGGAAGTTTAAATCAAGGGATTTATCCTATGTTTAGCAGGAATCAGTTAGAACAACTAGGATATAAACCTAAAGAACTGGTTTCTCAGGGATTTCTTTTAGAAGTTCAGGGAAGATATGCTTTTGTTGCTGGAAAATGCCTTATGTTGGACTGGAGAGGTCTATGCAGAGTTCATTCTAGGAAGAGAGAGCTAGGACTGGAAGAATGTATTAATTTTCCTGTCTATATTCAGTACGGAGATTTGAGAAAATTAATTGTTGATTATAGATGTTCTAGTGTTCAAAAAAACTGGGAGTTAATGGCAGATGATCTAGCTTGTCTAGAAGTAGAGATTCCTGTTGTTGTGATTTATGCTCATGATGGATTCTATAAAAAATCTTCTTTAGAATATTTTGAAAGTTTTGTTTTAGGAGATTCTTTATAATCTTTTAAATTCTATAAAAGCAAGGAAAAGTATAATTAGATCATAGATTCCAGCACCTAATGCAGTTAATCCTCCTACTAATAAGGATGCAAGTATATCAATTATTGCAATGACTATTGCAATAATTGGTCCCCATTTTTTGTTTAATATAATTCCAATCAGAGAAACTATGTAGGCAATTGAGAAAATAAGATAGGAGATTAAGAGAACAGGCATATTCCAATTTAAAGCTGCAATAACTAGCTGTCCTATTATTCTTATTGAAAGCAGTATTATTAAGATTATTGTTGTTACTCCTAGCTTCTTTTTCATGTTTTATAAAATAAATAAGAGTATAAAAATGTTTTTGGATATTCAATAATCTTATATATTAGTTTTTGTTTTTTAATTTATGAAAGAACTTTTGGTATTAGCAAGAGAGGCTATTAACTGTTATTTAAATGGAAAGGAGATTAAAGTTGATGATGATTTAAAAAACAAGTATTCTGAAAAAAGAGCCTGTTTTGTAACTCTTACTGAAAGAGGTGATTTAAGAGGTTGTATTGGAAGTTTGCAGGCTCATCAGCCTCTCTGGCAGGATGTGATTGATAATGCTGTTAATGCAGGATTTAATGACCCGAGATTTCCTGAATTAGAAAAAGAGGAACTTGAATATATTAAAATTGAGATAAGTGTCTTAAGTAAGCCTGAAAAATTAGATTATAAGGACAGTGAGGATCTGCTTGAAAAAATTGATAATAAGATGGGAATTATTTTAAAAAAACAGAGTTTATCATCTACTTTTTTACCTCAGGTTTGGGAGCAGATTCCAGATAAAGAGTTATTTTTAGAGGAGCTGGCTTTAAAAGCTGGTTTATTCAGAGATGACTGGAAGACATCTGAGATTTTGTTTTATAGAGTTGATAAAGTAAAGGAGTAATTTTTTAGTATTTCATCTCTTTCCAGAAAGGCCTGATAAGAAGATAGATAATTAAAAGCAGGATTAATCCTGATAGTGCTAACAGAATTCTTACTCTGCCTAAGAGGTCTAGAATAATCTTTATTACTGATATTCCAAGAAATAACCAGAAACCCCATTTTTTGAATTTAATAAGAGCAATAGCTGCTACTATATTTCCTATTGCTAGTAATCCATATATAAAAAAAATTAGTGAAGGGACATGAGGAAACATTTGTGTTAGAGTAGAGTTAAAGATAATAAAAGAGATAGCAGTAAAAGAACTTGCTATTATTATTAAAATTAGTAAAACATTTAGAATTATTTTTAACACCTTTTTTTTCTTTTTTTTCATATTTTAAATAATCTTGTCAGGTTTATAATATTTATGGCTGCACCGGGAGTTGAACCCAGGACTTTAGGAGAGAGCAAAATATTTAAATTCCAGTTGTTTTTATTCTCGATTAAGGAGTATGATAAATTCAAATTTAATGTTGATTCTTTGAAAGAGGAAGAAAGATTTGCACTTCTATTTGGGATTCTTTTAGGTGATGGCTGTCTTTCTTGTTATCCTTGTAAAAATAGAAAAAATAAAACAAGAGTTATTTTAATTACAGGAAATAAAATTGATGATAAGCCTTTCTTTGAAAAAGTTTTAATCCCTCTGTTAAAATCTTTAATTAAGAATTCTGTTAAAATCAAGGAAAGGATAGATCAGAACATTATTGATATTCCTTTTTTTGATAAAGGGCTTTTTAACAAGCTTAGCCTATTAGGCTTCCTTATTGGAAAGAAAGGTGCCTCTCTTTTTGTTCCAAAAGACATTTATGATAAAGATCTGTTAAGATATGTTACTCAGGGTTTTATGGCTACTGATGGAAGCTTGGTTTTAACTAAGAATCCGAACAAGTACTATCCTAGAATAGAAGGCAATGGAATATCTCCAATTTTAATTAGACAGATTACAGATTATTTAATTGGAATTGGAATGAATGGTTATTTTTACGAAGCTAAGAGAAATTTTAATAAGGTTAAGTGGAGAGTTGTTCAACAACAATTTAGATTCCAATTTAATGGCCTGAGTAATGTTTTGTTATTTGAAGAAAAAATAGGCTTTATAAATCCAAAGCATAGGATGAAATTTTTAAGGTTTTTGGAATACTCAAAAGAGTATGACTCTAAAATAAGAGGTATTTCTTCTAAAAAACAAAAGAGGACTGGAGAGAATGTTAATGAGATTTACTATCCTAGTGGCTCAGGGGGGAATTGAACCCCCGACCTCATCCTCATGAGAGATGCGTTCTAAACCACTGAACTACTGAGCCATTGTATTAGCAAAAAACCAGTTCTTTAAAAATTTAATGATAGTAAATATTAAAAACTCCTAACTCCTTTAATTAAAAAATGGGTGATATACTATCTTATTTAAAAGAATTTTTTTCATTTACAACTAGTCTTCCACCTGATTCAACCCTTGCTAAGATTTTGCCTCCTGAAATGGTAAGTGGTGTTAATAGTTTATTTATTATTTTTAAGGCTCTAGGAATAGTATTTTTTGTATATATTCTTATTTTAATAATTCAGAGCTTTTTTAATATAAGGAGGAATATAAGGATAAATCGAATGTATCATAAAGTGAATGATATTGAGAAGAAAATAGATGTTTTGATTGGAAAAGAAAAATCAAAAGAGAAAAATAAAAAAGCTAAAATTGATGAGATTACTGAGAAAGTTGAAGAGAAGCATGAGAAAAAAAGTTTTTTAAAAGGATTGTTAAAAAAGAATAGAAAAAAGGAAAAGAAAAAAAATCAATCCAAGTCACAATAATATTCAATTGACTTTGGAAGAGTCATTCTAGGTGTGGATGGTTTTCCAGGACTACTGTAATTTGTGGATGTTCCTGTAAAAATATCCCACTCATATTCATCAGGTCTTTGTTCCTCTTGAGGGTATTCTTCCATTTTCACTTCTAGGTTCTCAATTCTCGAGCATCCTATAAACAAGTGCCTGTAACAAACTCCGCACTTTAGTGTGAAGTGGCACATTTTTTTTTGATTTTATTAAAGAGTCTCTAGGAAATAGGTTCCAAGAATGATTGAAATAAGTAAGAATTCTTAGAGCCTATTTTTTATAAAAGGCTCTATAAAGTCAGCAGTAATAATAAATTTGAGTTCTTGTAACTAAATTTATTATTTACCATTTTTATTCCTTTACAAGTGTTATCTCAATAGTTGAGACAAATATTCTTTTTCCCTCTTTATTTTCAAACTGTTCACTTGAGATATCAATGTTACTTATTTTTATGTTTTCTTCTTTTAGAAAAGTTCTTCTTGCTACTTCAACTACATCAATTGCTTTAGAAGTGAATTTTCCTCTTGCAGATACAATGACCTCTTTCTGTCCTTTGTTTTGGAACTGCATTACAACTCCTGTAACATAGTTCATAAAAGGTTTTATTCCTACAAAAATTACATTGTCTTTTTCAGAATTTTTTTCTTTATTCCCCTGGTTTTTTTCTGGTTGATTCTCTTCTTCCATTTTTACTTGCTATTTTTTTTAATTACTCTTGTTATATATCCTGCAATTTGGTTTCTTATTTTTTTACTTGGGGTTAATTCATTGAGCATTTTTTTATTATCTTCAAACTTATCAGTAAAATTATTTTCTTCCTGTAGTAAGGAGTGTGCTGTTCTTTTTACTAATTTTGATTTAATTCTTCCCATTTTAAAGACATATTCAATATTAGTTCTTTTTTAATATTTAAAAATGTTTTTATGATGGGGTATATATAATTAATTTATCTTTTTTGTTTTTAAAATAGAGTGGTAATTATCAATGTATTCCTTGGCTTTTTTGCTTATTTCTCCTGTATACAGCAATAAGGCAGGTAGAGGTATTTTTTGGGAATTAGAGAGTAATTTTTTTAAATCTGTTTCTGTTACTGTTCTTTTGTCTTTTGCCTGAGTTAGAAAATTAATCAGACCAAGTTCTGATTTTATCTGAACAATGCAGTTGTATTCTTTGGATTTGTAATTTTTTTCTTCAATTATTTTTAGATTATTCTGATTTAGAAAATTAATGGTTTTCATTATAAAGTCTGATTTGGGTTTTTGTTTTTTTGCTTTTTCTGGCTTAATTATAAGAGGATTTTCAAATTCACTTGCTGATTTTCCTGAAACTGTTATCTCAGGAGTTTTTTGAATTTGTTTTGATCTTTTCTCTGTTTTTTTAATTTCTTGTTTCTGGATTCTTTCAGGTTTTTGTTTTAGTTCACTTTCAGGAATAAGCATGTACCTCCAATATATTTCATTGTTTTTTTCAAAAGGTATGGCAAAATCTTTTATTGAACGCATAGCCACTCTTATTGCTGGTTCTTGTTCTGAGTCTTTTAAAATCTTTTTTTGTTTTAACATTAAAAAAGCTTCAGCTTCTCTTGGATGAAGAAACTTGTAAAAATTTTCTAATTTTTCTTCCTGTCCTTGAAGATAGTATAAGGGTGAGCCTCCAACTTTCATACTGCTGACTTTTATTCTTTTTTCATTTGCAAGTTCGGATAGAAATGCAGATATAAAAAGAGAGTTCATCTGAAGGTCTTTTGCTATATTTATTGGAAGGCTGGGACCTTTTTGTTTTAATATATTTATAATTTTTTCATGAGTTTCATTAACTTCCATACTGAAATTATGAGTGATGGGTTAATAAAATTAATTATCTTAAAAAGAATTCTATTATTATAAATAATACATAGATTAAGATAAGGCTCATTCCCTCTATTCTCTCTAGTTTGCCTCCTGTTTTAAGGAAAGTTACAAAGATAAAAGCAGCAATGAACATGAATAAAGCAGATGTTAGAAATGATAGTGGTTCCACTGTTATTGGCTGGATTATGGCAACCAATCCTACTACCAGAGTTGTATTTGCTACTACAGTTCCTATCTGGTCTCCAATAGCCATTTCTTTGTGTTTTAGTTTACTTGCAGATAATCCAAAAACAAGTTCTGGGAGAGTTGTTGCTATTGACAGTAAGAATAGACCTATCATCATCTGCGGGAAGTCTAGTTGTATTGCAAGTTCTGATGCTGACTCTACTACAAAATGCGATGAAAAGAAAAGACCTAGTAATGCTAGTAAGAAAATACCAAGCCAGATAAATCCTTTTGACTTTCCTCTTAGTTTTTTCATCTTTTTAGGATATTTTTTTCTTTTTTTCATTGTTTTATAAGTATGTATTGAAAAAAGACCTAATAGGATAATTCCGTCAATTCTTGAGATAGAATCTCCTATTACATAAAGTATTATTAGAAAAAGAATAGTTGTTAACATAAAGTCAGTTTCATGCCCTATTCTCTGGGTCTTGAAATTTATTTCTTTTGTAGTGAGAATAATCATACCAGTTATTAATGTCAGATCAATTATGTTTGCTCCAATTACATTGCCTAAGCTTAGTGCAGCTTTTCCTGCAATAGCAGATGTAACTCCTACAAATAATTCAGGAATTGAAGTTGCAAAAGCCATTATAATAAAAGATGCTGAGAATTCTGAGATTCCAAGAAGTCTTGCTATTTTACTTAGTGACCTTACTAAAAAAATACCACTTGTTATTAAAATTCCGCATGAGATTGTAAATATTATTAATTGTAGTATCATCTTCCTCTTTTTTATAATATAGATGTTGGTATTTTTAAAATTAAGGTTTTAATCAATTTAATTATTCAGTTGATGTGATTATATTTTTGCAAACTTCACCACATTTATCCACTTCTCTAAAAATCTCATCAATTGAGGGTTCTGTTGTTTTTAGTATTATTTTGTTTTTTAACTGTAGTGTAACCTCGAGGCTATGAGCCTGCATTATTGAAGCAACCTCTCCACTGTGAAGATAGTCCAATGCTCTTTCCCATGTTATGTAACTTCCTGATATTGGGAATTCGTTGATACTTTCATTAGTACTGTTAAATTTCTCTACTGAATCATAATCTGGTTTTAGTTTAAATACAAGAAATCCCAGAATAATTATTATTAGTGCTAATATAACTGCAAATAATACTCTTTTTTTCATGTTATCTTTCATGGTTTTAGCCAGTTCCTAGGGGAAGTCTCCCCTAACAAGTCACCCCTCAAGACTATGGTTTAATCCAGTCAGATTCAAAAAAACTAAGATTATCCTCCGAGTCAACTATGGCTATTAGTAGTTTTTTTGCTGTTGAGTGAGATATTCTGTTTTTTGAGATAAACTCATCAATGTTAATTTTGTTTTTAAATACTGGAAAGACAAGATATTTGGCATGTTTGGAATTTTTTTCATAAACCCTGAAATCAGAACCAAATTTCAAGCCAGTTTTAACAATGTACCCTTTTTTTCTAAGATATCTGAAAATAAGATATTTTTTATAAAATTCTTTGTCTTTTTTAGTAAATTCTCTTATAATCTGTTCTTCTGTTAGTTTATTTTTTTTGAAAATATCTGCTTTTTTTTGTTCAAATAAGTAAAAAGCCTCATAAATAGAGTATCTTATCTTTCCTTTTTGTTTTTCTCCTAGTTTTTTTGTATCTGCCAGAGTAAGGGCTTTTTGTGAGTTTGAGGTCAGGCTTGGAAGGTTAATTGGGAATTTAGGTTTCATAATTTTAGAATGAAGTTTATTTATTTAAACTTACCTAAATATTTTTAAACCATTAATATATCTAATTTTTATGATAAGCAAATCAAGTTATAAATTAAATTCATTACTGGGTTTAGATTTATTAATGCTCTTGTAGAGCCATTCATATCCTTTCTTTTAAATTTGATAAGGTTTTAAAAGTATGAGGATTATATTAAAATAAGATAATGAGAAAAGAAAATGGGAATTAATTTTAAGAAGATAGAGAAAAAATGGCAGGATAGATGGGAAGAAAAAAAAGCATTTGTAGTTAAAGAAGATTCTAAGAAAAAAAAGCATTATGT
>WJLK01000134.1 GCA_014728565.1 Candidatus Pacearchaeota archaeon | reverse complement strand
GAAAACATGTCCCTTTTGATGTCTTCAAGTAAAATCATATGATTGGTTTTTTTGAATATTTTTTTAATTAAGATTTCATTCTCTCTATTTTTAAAATGATGGAAAGTAAAAACTGATATTATAAAATCAAAATTTTCTTTAAAGGGATATTTTAGTATGTTCTTCTTTATCAAATTGATCTCTGGAAATTTTTTTGTATTATGTTTTGCTAATTTTATAGCAATTGGATCGATATCTACGATAGTTATTTTTGATTTCAAGCCTTTTTTTCTAGCCCATTTAGCAATAGAGACAGCAATATTCCCAGATCCTCCACCTATATCTAATAATGAAAAATAATTCAGATTCTTTTTTTTAATTATTTTATTAATTTTTGAAATGATAAATTTAGAGGTTAAAGCCAGATTATTTATTAAATCAAGGTCTTTTAAAATTTTTATGAGATCTTCTTCAGAGGTTTTTTTAGAATCTGAGTACTCTGGTATTTGATGTCTGATTTTAAGGTTCATTTTCTTTTAATTTCTTGTAAAATTTCGAGGATATATTATCCTTACATGAATTGCATATTTCAGTAGATTCTTTTATTTCTAGAGGTAGTTCCTGTTTTTCTTTTATTTTTTTCCTAATAAAAGGTTTTGCTCTTTTAGAGAGGCATGAAGAGAGAGGCTTATCCAAAATCCTTTGCATTCTATTAATTATTTTGTTTACATTTTCTTTTTTTATATTTCCAAAACTTAATGGAACCATATCACAAGGAGAAACATTTCCTTGAGTATCGATATAGATAAATTGCTGACCTGCTCCACATCCAAGAAGCTCTGGATTTTCTGTATAGGGAAGATAAATAACTGTAGGGAAATCTTTAATTTTATTTGCTTTAAGCATTATTTTTTTCATAAAATTAAAATTAGGGCTGTAACAACTATTTTCAGAAAACAAAAATTTTCCACAAGGAAGTTCTTCCATAAATCTTACTTCATCAACTCCTAAGGCAGATGAAAATTTAAGAAACTTTTCTATTTTATTATTCTCAATAAGTTCTTTTGTTACAACAGTTTGTATTGAGGTATAAATACCCTCCTTTTTACAATTTTTAATTGCATTAATAGCATTTTCAAAAGCTTTTTTATTTTTTCTTAATTTATTCACAATTTCAGGATCATAATGATCTAGGCTAATTATTGCAAAATATAAACCTGCTTTTTTTAATTCTACTGCTTTTTTTTCAGTTATTCCAAGACCTGTTGTAAAAATCATGCTGTATCCTTTATTTTTTTCAACAATTCTTAAATATTCTAAAAGGTCCTTGCAGAGAACAGGTTCACCTCCTGTAAATGCAAACATAGAAGTTCCTATTTTTAGCAAATTCTTTATTGTTTTTATGAAAATCCTTGGGGAGGTTGGTTTGCCCTTTCTTCCATATCTGCTGCAATGCCAACAATTATAATTGCATTCATCAGTTATTGAAATATGAGCAGCATGAGGAATTATAATTCCTTCACAAGCAGCTTTTTTTAAATTTATTATTTGTTTGTCAAAAGCTTCAGATGGAAATGGAGGGAATAGAGTATGAAAAACTACCTTATCTTTGTAATATCTGTGTTTATGGTAATTAATTAATTTGGTTAAAAGAAATCTATTTTTTAAACTAAACTCTTTTATTGCTTTGCTTTTTGAAAATATGTCTTTGTAAAGTAAGAGTCTTTGAAAATTATTTAGTTCCCTGTTTTTCATAATTTATGAATAAAATAAAGGTATTTAATCTTTTATGTATTTTTAATAGAGAGATGTTATAAACCCAGTTTTTTAATGAAATTATTTTTATTAAATAACTCCAGATCAGGGTAGTTTTGACCTATACCTAAGTAAAAAATTGGTTTTTTAGTTGCATGGCTTACAGAGATTATTGTTCCCCCTTTTTCATCAACATCAACCTTGCTTAAAATACTTCCATCAATTTCAATAGCTTCATGAAAGATTTTTGCCTGTTCTGTTGCATCATTTCCAGCAATTGATTCTGCTACAAATATCTTTAAATCAGGTTTTGTTACTCTTGATATTTTTTCCATTTCAGATATTAAATTGGTTTTAGTATGCATTCTTCCTGCTGTATCAATTAAAACTACATCTATTTTGTGTTTTTCTGCGTATTTTATGGCATCAAAACCAACTGCTGCAGGATCACTTCCATAGTCATGCTTTACTACTGGAATCTGAAGTTTTTTAGCATGTTCAGAAAGCTGTTCTATAGATGCTGCACGAAAAGTATCTGCTGCAGCTAGGATAACTGAGAATCCTGATCTTTTTAAAAAATGAGCTATTTTTGCAATAGTTGTTGTTTTTCCTGTTCCATTAATTCCAAAAAATAGAATAGTAAAAGGTTTTTTTGATATTTTTATTATGTCAAGAGGGTTGTCAGGTTCAATTAAAATATTATTCAGGATATTTTTTAATTCATCTTTTATTTCATCCTCTAAGTTTTCTTTTAGTATCTCTTTTCCTATTAATTTTTCAGACAGATTTTTTTTAATGTCTTCTACAACTTCTAAAGCCACATTATTTTCAAGAAGAAGCATTTCTAGGTCTTCAAATATGCTGTTGAACTCTTCAGGAGTTATTTTATAAGAAAACTTTGATTTCATTTTTGAGAAAAATGATTTTTTCTCAGGTTCTTTGATTTCTTTTATTTCCTCTTTAATTTCTTGTTTTTTTTCTTCTAATTTTTCTTTGATATCTTCTTTTTTTTCAATTTCTTTTTCTATTTTTTTCTCTGGTTCTTTTTCTTTTTTCTCTAATTTTTCTTCATCTTTTTCAAGTTCTCTTTTTTCTTTTTTTAATTCTTCCTCTCTTTTTTTTATTTCCTGTTCTTTTTCCTTGATTTCTCTCTCTATTTTATGTTTCTTTTTTTCCTCTTTAGTTTTTTTTGTTTTTTCTGGTTTTTTCTTTTCTTCTTCTTTGGGTTTTTCTTCTAGTTCTTTTGCAGTTTTTTCAATTACTTCTGCTTCTTCTTCTATTTTTTCTTTAGAACTTTGAAACCAGGATTTTAATTTATCTTTTAATTTTCCAAACATAATCATGATAGGAAAGAGGGATTTATAAGTTTATAGAAGTATAAAAAAGATTATAAAGAGTTTTGAATTAGAATTTTATTGGAGCTGAAAAATGATTGTTGTAGATACAGAAAATATGAAATTTTCTGATACTCCAAAATCAGGAGATAAAAGATGATTGTTGTAGATATAGAAACATCAGGACTTGATTTTAATAAGAGCGGTGTATGGCAGATAGGAGCTGTTGATTTAGATAATCCAGATAATATTTTTTTAGAGGAAGCAAGAATTGATGATGAAGATGAAGTTAATGAAAAGTCACTTGAAGTAACTGGAAAGACAGAGGGGCAATTAAGAGATAAAAATAAGCAATCTCAGAAAATGCTTATTGAGAATTTTTTTAAATGGTGTGATAGTGTTAAGATTAAAAATTGCATTTGTCAGAATCCTCAGTGGGATATGGGATTTTTAATGACTAAAGCTAAGAAATATGGATCAAATAGGCCTTTTCATCATAGGGCTTTTGATTTACACAGTATTGCCCAGCTGAGATATTTTTTATTTAATAAGAAATTTTTAATAAAAGAGGAAATTAGTAATTCTGATTTTTCTAAAGTTTATGGAAGTGATATGGGGCTTTCTAAAGTTCTTATTTTTGTTGGGATGAGAGATGATAGGGGTAAGCATAATGCTTTAGAGGATGCAAAATTAACAGCTGAATGTTTTTCTAGAATAGTTTATGGAAGAGGTTTGTTTAAAGAATATGCAAATTTTCAAATTCCTGATTATTTAAAGGAGGAAAAAAATGATAACCTATAATCAGTTATATGATACATTGAGAAAGGAGAGGTATAGTGAGCAGTTACAGCCTATTTCTAAGAATTTTATTAAGGAGATTTCAGCTTATTTAAAGGATAAAAAAGAGATGGCAAATAAAAAAAGTGATGAATTTTCTGAAAATATCCTTAAGACAAAAAAGCAGTATGAAAATAGTCTAGCTATTTTTAAAGAGCTGGTTCTTAGAAGAAAAAAGAAAATTCTGGAGTTAGCTTTTATTGCTGCTGAGACAGGAATAAGTAAGAGAGATTTTGAAAACATGCTTGCTGTTGAAAAAGAGTGTTTTGAATCAATTATGAAATCTCTTGAGAGAGAGGATAAAAAAATTAATGAAGTATTAAAAGGAACAGAGAAAAATGAAAAAACCAAGAACAAGATGGTTGTTTTTGTTGAAGATGCTGATGAGTTTCTTGATTTAGAGGGAAATAAAATAGGGCCTTTTTCTAAAGGAGATGTTGTGAATATCTCTGAAGAAATAGCTAATATTCTCATAATAGATAAAAAAGCAGAGGCAATTGATGAGGATTAAAAACCGATGTTTTTAAAATAATCTTTTCTTTATAACAATCCCTTAATATTCTTGTTTTTTTGTTTTTTTATGGGAGATATTGCTGAATTGTTTTTTTACTCTACTGCTCGTGAAGATGGAGGAAGTCTTGAAAATCCGGTTGTTAATCATGCATTTGAAGTTGAATTAGATAGTTTTGCTCTTTTAAGTACTGTAAGATCTCCAAAAAATCCTGGAAATCCTACTATTGGAAGGATTTGTGAAGTCAGAGATTCAAATTTTAGACGCTCGTCTTCTGTTTTAGTTCTTTATCCCTGGATTCTTTTAGGTCCTCCTAGACAGGAATTTGGAGTAGAGTGGCCAACAGTGCCTGTAATTACACCTTCAATAGATAAACTAAGGATTTATGATACTTTTAAAATTGATAGAGAGAAATTGTTTACAGGAAAACCTAATTATTTGGCTAGAATGTTAATAGAGCATTGGGGAGAGCAGTATCGTATTTATGCTCCTTTTATAGAGAGAATGAAATTAAAATAGAAATTTTTAAAAATGCTGTTTTCTATTAATATTATGCACCAAGATTACGAAGATTTGTTAGCTCCTGGAGAATTGCAGAGAAATATTTCTTTAAATGAAAAAACAAGGCAGAGTATTGAGGGAACAAGAAAGGAAGTTTTGGATATTTTAAAAGGAGATGATTCTAGAAAACTGTTTATTATAGGCCCCTGTTCTATCCATGATTATGATTCTGCTCTGGAATATGCTAGGAAATTAAAGGTTTTATCAGACAGAGTGAAAGATAAAATTTTTATTTTAATGAGAGCTTATCTTGAAAAACCAAGAACAATCCTGGGATGGAAGGGTTTTATTAATGATCCCTATCTTGATGAGAGTTATAATGTTCAGAAAGGTCTTGAACTAGGCAGAAGGTTGTTTAGGGATATTAATGAACTTGGTATTGGAATTGCCAGTGAATTTTTGGATGTTCTGGTTTATCCTTATATAAGTGATTTGGTTTCTTTTGGAACTATTGGTGCTAGGACTTCTGGTAGCCAGACTCATAGGCAGATTGTTGCAGGATTAGAAATGCCAGTGGGATATAAAAATACTATTTCAGGAGACATAGGAATTGCAATAAATAGCATTATTACTTCTAGTGAAAGCCATTGTTTTATTGGTATTAACAAGGAAGGGAAAGTTTGTAAGGTAATTGCTAAGGGAAATAAAAATTGTTTCTTGATTTTAAGAGGGAGCAATCACGGTCCTAATTATGAGTCTGAATTTGTAAGAGAAGCTCAAAAAAGGCTTAATGAAAATAATTTAAAAGACAGTGTAGTGGTTGATTGCAGTCATGATAATTCTGGAAAGGATCATAAAAATCAGGATACAGTATTTAGGGATGTTGTTTCTCAGATGAGTTCTAATAAAGGAGTTGTTGGTTTAATGTTAGAGTCTAATCTCAGGGATGGAAATCAGAAAATTTCTAGTAATCTTGAGAAGGGTATTTCAATTACAGACCCCTGTATTGGATGGGAAGAAACTGAAAAACTTGTCTTAGAAGCTTATGAAGCTTTTTGAATTTATTTCTTCTGGAAACTTCTAATTCCTTTATGAAATGCCTTTAAAATTATTATTAGTATTCCTGTGAGAGAGATTGTTAATCCCCAAAAAGCAGCTGCAAGGTCAGACATTTTTAGAATTTGTTCTGTGTTTATAGCACTTCCTGTTATTGACTTTTCAGATATTGTAAATCCTGTTATTGAAAAAACCAGAACTCCCAGTATTATCAGAAATACAGGAAACAAATTTATTATGTCTTTTTTTTTCATTATTTTAAAAGTTCTATGTAAATCCCAGTAAATAATAAGATTAATCCCCAAATTGCAGCTGCGAAATCTGAGATTTTTAGTATGTTATTAATATTTATAGATTCCTCTATTATAGATTTTTCAGATATTGTAAAGATTATTACTGAGAAAACCAGCACTCCCAGTATTATTAAAACAAAAGGTGTTAAGTTTAATGAATTTTGTTCTTTCATTGTTTTAGAAAACCTATGTATATTCCAGCAAATAAAATTATTAGCCCCCAAACAGCAGCTGCAATATCAGATACCTTAACTATCTCCTGAGCACCAATTATATTTCCAGTTATAGTATCACTGGTTGTTAGAATTACTATAAATCCCAGTATTGTTATAACTCCTGCTGCAGTTTTCTTATAGATATCTGAAATCTCATCTTTTTTTTCCATGTTTTTTCTAAGTTTCTTGTGTATTTAAATTTTAGTTTTTTTAAAAGCCCCTGGCAGGATTCGAACCTGCGACCCTCTGCTTACAAGGCAGATGCTCTAACCACTGAGCTACAGAGGCAGATATAATAATCTGAGAGAATTAAGGTTTAAAAGTATTTTTATTAATCTAATTGTTATATATTTTTTAATAAAACTTTATTTAAAAACAAAAGGTTTCTTTAAAGTTTATGTTTGCTAGAGAGAGTGGAACTGGAAGAAGATTAGGTAGTATTCTTGATAGATTAGATGAACTAGAAAAATTGAATGGAGGTAAGTTTCGTACAGTGGGAAGAATTCAGTTTTATTCAGGAGATGACCTGGTTTTTAAAACTCAAGAATCAGGTGTCCTAGTTTTTGAATTAACAAGTTCTAGAAGGAGTGATACTCATGGAAGAGATTATAGAATTAAATCTCCAATCGGTTTGATTGAAATTTATTCAGTTGGAGGGTGGAGTCTTCAACAATCAGATAGAAGAATAAATCATGTTTATTTAAGGGCTTCTTTATTAGGGAGGGTTTATGTAGGAGGTTGTTTAATTGAAAGAGGATATAATGAAATTGTCATCCTTTGATTTAAAAAATAAAGGTTTCTGCTGCTAGTTTATAGTCCTGTATTTCATCTAGAGAGAACCATAATGCCAGTTCTTTTTTTGCATCTTCTTTGTTTTCAGAAGCGTGAATTAGATTGTCTGGTTTGTTTTTGTCTTTCATGTAAAATTTGCTTACATGAGCAAAATCTCCTCTGATGGTTCCTATATCAGCTTCTCCAGGAAAAGTTGAACCTGTTATTTTTCTTACTAATTCAACTGCATTGCTTCCCTGTACAGCAATTGCTATCACCGGACTTGAAGTTAGGTAATTTAATAAGGAATCTCTTACATGTTTTCCGTGTTTTTTTGTTATTGTTTCTGTATAGTGTTTTTCAGCCAGGTTTTTATTAGGTTTAATCATTTTTAGGCCAACAATTTTCAAACCTCTTTGCTCAAATCTTTTTATTATCTCTCCTATAAGTCCTCTGGCAATACTATCTGGTTTTATTAAAACAAGTGTTTGCTGAATCATTTTTATTTTTATTTATCTATATCTGTTTATAAAGTTAATGTTTTTGGGAGAGGTTTGAACATTCTGTTATATATTTTTTCCCGGTATTTTTTTGGAAGTCTTTTGTAAAGATCCTTTATGTTATCATATAACTCTTTTGAATCTTGATTTCTGTTTTCTTTTTTTGCTTTTTCATACTCTTTTACTAAATTAAAAATATCTCTTTTATCAATTGCTATTCTTATTTTTTTTACATGTTTGTATAGATATTTTTTGCATGCTTCTGGAATTAGGGGGTAGTATTCTCTTATTTTGTGATAGTGTTCACGAGCACTGCTGAGGTCTTCTCTTAAAAGAGCTCTTTTTGTCTCTTTTATTAAGTCAAAGACCCTTATTACATCTTCCTCTTTTTTCCAGTTATAAATTCTTAATTTTTTGATTACAAGTATCACTAAATATACTATGATGATTATTGCTATTATAAGGATTATATAGTAAGCAAAATCACTTATACTATCAAAATCAAAAACAAAAAAACCTGTGATTCCTGTTGAGCTTATTCTGAATTCTTTGAATAATATAGTATCTGTTTTTTCAAATTCTTCAGGTTCAATTAGCTTTTCAGTGTAGTAAACAAGTTTTTTGTTCTCTAAATCATCAATATTTATCTCTATCAGTGGATCTTTTTTTATTATCTTTACATCTGATACAAAATTTATTTCATCAGTGCTTTCTATTGTTTCTTTTGGTATAACTTCTAGAATTGTTTTAAAGGAATTGTTTTTTAAATCAATCTTTTTTGATACTAAAGTTATTTTTTTTGTTTTGCTTTGATAGTTGATCTCTACCTGACTGATTTTTGTTGAGACTGACAGGTATTCTTGATTATTAAGGTTTATTCTTGCCATCTCTATTAATTCGCTCTTTTTTAAATTTGTATTTTTTAATTCTAAATATTCTTTTATTGTTTTTTCAATATCTTTGTTCAGAGTATTCTTGACATATTCCTTGCTTTTTATTATTCTTAAGTCTTTTATTATTCTTTCTTTTATTTCATTGAATTCCTCTGCTGTTTCCTCGGTTCTTTTTTGTTTTAATTCCTCGTCTGAGATAAAATCAAAATTATTGCCTAAATCCTGGTCTATTTGAATTAGTCTTTTTTTATAATATCTAATATCTTTTAGTAAGTCTAGTTCTTCTAAGATCTCTTTTTGTTGTGAGCTATAAGATTCAACTTTATCTAAAAATTCATCCAGATTTTCCATTGCCTCATCTACATCATTTTTTTGTGAGTAATTGAAGGAGTTTGCTGAGGAAGTTGTTGTTGAGTTTGAAAATTCTACCTTAAATTCCCAACTTTCTGATTCTTTATTAGAGGAATTATCATAACATTCTACTTCCCAGAGATAATCTCCCTCATCAAATTTAATGAGTTTAATCTCTACTCTCTTATTATGTTCTGGATTTTTCTTTACAGCAGTTTTTTTATCATCAGAAGTTTCTGGAAATATTAATTCCCAGAATCCATTTCCTGTTTTGTTGTAGAGATTTAGAGTACAGTTTGATATCTTGATATTATCATCAACTTTGTAGGCAAAAGTTATTTCATCATTATTAATTACTAGATTATCTTCAGGATTAAGAAGAGTTATTTCCGGATCTTCACTGTCAGAAGATTCTCCTACATAAATTCCATTCTTTTTTACTTCAATGGCATTTCCCTGAGTGAAAAAGACTTTCAGGGATAGGTTAAAATTTCCTGTTTCATCGCAGGTATAGGGAATTTTTTCATGAAAATCATTTTGATTAGGTTCAGAAGCATTATTAATGTCTATTATTTCATCATCCATTTTCAGAGTGTAATAATTGATATCTCTTCCTGGAGAGGATACATCTATTTCAAATTCAATTTTTTCTCCTTTATCTGGCTCACTCTCATTTGCTTGAAGTTCTATTTTTGCAACAGCAAATTCTTTGGTTATTGAGTAAGGTTGTGCGAGATTGTCAAAACTAGCATTTATAATATAATTTCCTTCCTGAGTGATTTTATTTTTATTTATGTCATACTGGAGAGGTGTTAGTGAGTTTGTTAGAATTAGTTCTGTGTTGCCTGGTTTAACTAGTTTCAGAGTAGCATTGGCAGGATTATCAGAACTTACATCTAGTTTTATGTCCTGGTTAGCTCCTAGAAGGTAGTTTTCCTGGTCTGTTGAGATGGAGTAGGATTCACTTATGGTGAAGGAATTTGGAGGAGTTTCATTTGTTAGTCCTCTTTTTATGTCCCTACAAAAAACCCACCACGAATAATCTCCATTAGGCAATGTTAAATTTTGAGAAAATGTTTTGTTTGGATTTTCAATTCCATGAATATGATATTCTGATCCAATAACAGTTAAATTGCATTTTAGATCTTTGATATATTTATAATCAATATCAATAGTAAAATTAATAGGATTGGTTTTTATTCCTTCTGTTGTCTCAGCTTTTAATAATATTCGAGACTCACTATTATTCTCTGATGTGAAATTAATCACAATTTCAAATACCTGTTCAGAGAGATGAGGGACAACCCAGGAAACTCTTTCATAAATCCCATTTTTGTTTTCATCATAATAGTTTTCTATTTCAATTTTCTTTTTTTCATTTACCCAGTAAATATTTATATGTTCTTTTTCTGCTTCTACTGGAAGATCTGCATAAACTTTTAGAGGACCCTCTATATGGTTTTTGCTTGAAATTTTGACTTGTTTTTTAAAATCAGACTTTTTTGTTTCTATTTTCTGGATATCATTAACATCAATATTCTCTGGGATTTCACCTTCTAATTCTTTTTTTCCATTTTTTGAAAGTGTTATTTTTATTTTTTTTATCTCTTTTATTTTTCTTTCCTTATTGTCATCAGTTAAATTATCTAGGTTTATGTAGGTATTTTTTTCTTTTTGTGTATTATTATTATTATTTGTTATTTCAGTATCATTCATATTTTTGGTTTCTAAAGTTTGTTTCTTATCCTTTGAATTATTTGTATTTTCTGAGTTTTCCTTATTTCCTGATTCTATTTCTGTATCAATAGATTCAATGTCTTCTATTTCTAGATTCTGATTGCCATCTGAGTTTTCTGTATTTTCTGAGTTTTCCTTATTTCCTGATTCTATGTCTGCCTCTTCCTTGTTTTTTATTTTATCTTCTTGATTGACATCATCAAAAGTTTCTCTGTTTTCTTTATTATTCTTTTTATCATCTTGGTTATCTGTTATTTCACTGTATACTGATATGTAGGAGAGAAAGAGAAATATGAATAGGAAAAAAAAGAGTACCTTTTTTTTATTTTGTTTATTTTTTTTCATCATTTTTTATTATTTCCTCTTTTATTTAAATTTACCTTCCTTGTTGCTTATTTTTAGAAATCCCTCGTTGTATAACCAGAGAGTTATTATTTTTCCAACAACATCCTGCTCATTATTTCCAATAACTCCTATTAATCTTCGTAGGGCCTGTCTCTGGTTAGAAGTAATTGTGCCTTTTATTGTTACTGATTCTGGCTTTTTATTTTCAATACCTTTTTTGGTATTTTTTAATACTTTTTTAGGCATTAAATAATAACTATTTAGGTATTTATAAACCTTTTGTTTTTAGCCTGAATTTTTTTAAAAAGATATTTAAATTAAGTTAGGGATATAATTATATGAGAAGTTATTTTTTGAAAAAAGAGGCAGCTGTCGCTTTATTAATCTTATTTTTAGTTTTTTTAGTTAATGCTTATAGTAATAAGACTCTTGAAACAGGTGTGAATATTCCTGATAATCCTCCTTATTTTTATGGACCAATACCTAACTTTTCATGGCCTATTAATAATAATATTACAGATGCTTTTGATTTAGATGATTATTTTATTGATGATTCAGGATTTCCTCTTTCTTTTAATTATACTCCTGTAGAAAATGTAACTGTTGTTATTGATGCTTATAACAATGTTTCTTTTTATCCTGATTATGATTTTATGGGGGCTAGGAACCTTACATTTACTGCTACTGATAATATGAATCAAAGCACTGATAGTAATCAAGTTTTTTTATTTATTGGAGTTGATGATCAGGCTCCTCAATGGAGCAATCCTAGAAATATCACAAATAGGAGTGGAAATCAGGTTTATTATGGAGATTATGTTAATTTTAGTGTTGATTGGACTGATAATCTACAACTAAAATCCTATCAATTTCAGATAGATATGGGTTCTGGATGGGTTTATTATGCATGGCAATCTTTTACTGGTTTTTCAAATTCTTCTTTTCGTAGAGTCCGTGTGACTGCTTCTGCAGGCACTGATGTTCACTGGAGGTTTTGTTCTAATGATACAACAAATAACCAGAATTGCAGTGAAACCATGAGTTTTACAGTTCAGAGTGAGCCTGAACCTCCAGAACCTCCAGAACCTCCTCCAGGACCTGGTGGAGGCGGAGGTGGTGGAGGAACAGGAACCGGAGGAGTTGTTATAGGATATGTTCCTGAAGTTTTTTTAAGAAGAGATATAAAGAATTTTTCAGTTGATCCAGAATTTTTTAAAATTTCTTTAAAACAGGGTGGAAGAGAAACCCGTATTTTGAAAATACAAAATATTGGCAACTATGATTTAGAATTAAATCTTTTTATTAAAGATTTAGAGAATTTTATAGAGCTGAGTAAAACTCATTTTAATCTTTCTTCAGGAGAAACCCAAAAAATAACTGTTGATTTTTTTGCTGGAAGAAATACTACTCCAGAGGAATATTTTTGATCTATAATTGTTAATTCAACATCTTCTAAAGAGATTCCTGTTGTGATTGATGTTAATAAGTTAGATTTGGAATTCGAGGTAGATGTTAATATTTCTGAGAAATACAAAAGAATTAGGGCTGGAAATGATGTTAAAGCTAATATAACTATTATTAATTTAAAGGATATTTCTTTTTCTGATGTCACTCTTTATATTGCTTTAAAAGATTTTTATGGAAATATTTATGATTCTTCTGATGAGCCTATATCTTTTCAACAATCCCTGTCAGTTGAGAGAAGTTTAAATATGCCTCCTGATGCAAGTAACGGAGAGTATCTTTTTTATGCCAGAGTTTTTAATGAAAATAGTTCCTCTATTGATTCAGATATATTTTATGTCGGACTTAAATTTAAGTTTGCAGCTTTTTTGAAATCCTCTTTTATATTTGTCCTAATCTCAGTTTTATGTATTTTTTCTGTTATTCTCACTTTAAGATATATAAGGGAGAAACAAAAAGAGAGAATTTTAAGTTTGTATTTGTTGTTAAATGAGTTAAAGTCTTTGATAAAAGAGGGGAAGTATGATAAAGCAATTGAACTCTATACGAGAGTTAAGTCTGCTTATGGAGAGCCTGTTTCTAAGAGTGCTATTGAAAATAAAGAAAAATTAAGACAGGAGATAGACTTGTTGTCTAAGAATTTAAAAGAAAAATTAAAACAAACAAAGACAGATATTACTGAGAGTAAGAAAAAACAGCTTGATTCTAAACAAAAAAAACCAACTCAAACAGCTGCAAAACCAGCTCAACCTAAACCAAGCCAGACTAAGAAACCTGTGTCTGCAAAACCTGCTCAAAATCAACAACAAATCAGGCAATCAGCTAAACAAACTGCTAGTCAACAAAAACCAGGACAGGAACCTGCACCTGTTCAGACATCTCAAAAAATTTCTCCTAAACAGGAAAAAACTGATGTTGCCTCTAAAAAACAGCAGACTCAAACAGCTGCAAAACCAGCTCAACCTAAACCAAGCCAGACTAAGAAACCTGTGTCTGCAAAACCTGCTCAAAATCAACAACAAATCAGGCAATCAGCTGAACAAACTGCTAGTCAACAGACAAATCCTCAGCCTGCAAAATCTACAGTTTCTAAATCTGAGAGTAAAAAAAAGGTGAAACAAGACAATGCTAAGTAAAAAAATTATTTTATTTTTTATTATTTTTTTAAGTATCAATTTTGTTTACTCACTAGAATCTGCATATGGTCCTGAGATAGAGAGAGAGAGTTATATTATTTCCAGAAGCAAGGTTGAGAGGATTCTTAATAGAGGAGACCTTTTTTATGATTACCTTGAAATTGAAAATTTAGGTAAGGGGGAAATAGAAGTTTCTTTTTCTGTTGATTCTCATCTTTCAGATTTTATTGAGTTTGATTCTGTAGGGCTTATAATAACTCCTCAAAATAGTTCTGAAATGAGTTTTCTTATTAAGGGTAAGGAGATTGGAAATTTTACAGGAAAACTTTTTTTATCAGGAGATATAAATCATGAGATTCCGGTGAATTTGACTGTTTTTGAAAAATCTAAGAATTCTCCAGTTTTTATAAATGTTGATTTTTTAAAAAAAAGTTTTGTGTTAGATAAAACTCTTGATTTTAAATTAAAAATAAATAAGTTAAAACCAGAGAAAATTAAAAATGCTACGATTTCTTACTACATTAATGATATAAAAAATAACAGTCATTTTCTTGGTTCAGAATCACTGGATATTTTTACATCTTTTCATTTAATAAAGAATCTTAAAATTCCTGAAGATTTAGAGGAAGGTTTTTACTCACTTAGAGTTGTTTTGGAATATGAAAACAGAGTTTTGGTTAATGAATCTCATTTTTTGTTAAGGAAGTCTTTTTTTAATATTCTCTTTTTTGGTTTTATTCCTATGTGGTTGCTTTTATTGATACTTGGTTTTTTAATCATTGCTATTCTGGCTTTCTGGTTTATTAAAAGAAGTATTGAGAAAAAGAAAAAATATAAGATGATGCTTGATTTAAAAACAATTCCAAAAAAGAATCCTGATTTTCTTTTTTTAGGTAAAATAGCAGAGACAAATGTTCCAGCTTATCTTGATCCTAATCGTTTGACAACACACTCAATTGTTGCAGGAGCAACTGGTGGTGGAAAATCCATTTCTGCTCAAGTCATTATAGAAGAAGCCTTGATGCATAATATTGCTGTAATTGTTTTTGATCCAACTGCACAGTGGAGTGGTATGTTGAGGAAGTGTACTGATAAAAAAATGATGTCTTACTATCCTAAGTTCGGATTAAAAGAGGCTGATTCAAAAGCCTTTAAAGGAAATGTCAGGCAGGTTAAGAATGCAAGACAGATTATTGATATAAACAAGTATATTAATCCAGGTCAGATACAGATATTCACTTTGAATAAGCTGGATCCTAATGACATAGATATTTTTGTTGCGAGTATTATTAGGCAGATATTTAGAGCAGATCCTAAGGAATCACCTAATCTAAAGCTGATGATTGTATTTGATGAGGTTCATAGATTGTTAAGTAAGTTCGGCGGTTCTGGAGAGGGATTTCTTCAGGTTGAGAGAGCTTGTAGAGAGTTCAGAAAGTGGGGAATGGGTGTGATGCTAGTTTCTCAGGTCTTGAGTGACTTTGTTGGTGAAATTAAGGCTAATATTTCTACTGAGGTTCAGATGAGAACCAGAGATGAGGGAGATTTAAAGAGAATTGAGACAAAATACGGTGATGAGGTATTAAAGTCTCTGGTTAAAGCATCAGTTGGTGTGGGAATGTTTGTTAATCCTGCTTATAATCATGCCAAGCCATATTTTGTCAATTTCAGACCTATTTTGCATAATACTCGAAGACTGAGTGATGAGGAACTTGAGAAATACAACAAATATAATGATATTGTTGATGATCTTGAGTATCAACTTGAACAGCTTGAAAAAGAAAAGGTTGAT
>WJLK01000133.1 GCA_014728565.1 Candidatus Pacearchaeota archaeon | reverse complement strand
TTTTTCATAACATCTCACTTAAAAGTTTCGCACCAAGTTTAACAGTCATTTCATTGACATCCTTATCAGGATTTATATTAACAATATCAGCTCCTCTGAAATTCTCTAACAAAGATAATCTTTTTATTAAATAAATTAAATCTCTGCTGGAAAGACCACCTGGTTCCAGATAAACACTTCCAGGAGCATGTGCAGGATCAACACAATCAATATCAATACTAATATAAAAACCAGTGGAAAGTCTTGCTCTCTCCATAACTAAATCGCACACTCCCTCTAAATCCTCCTGCAATACATCAGGACCAAATACCCTAATACCCAATTTTTTTAAAAAAGAAATCTCCTCTTCAATAAAATTCCTAGAAGATATAAGAATAACTCTCTTTTCACTAAAACCTTCCTCTACTAGTTTTCTAAGCCACCCTCTCTCCTCTAATTTATCACAAGAAATACAATCTACATGAGCATCAAAAATAACTAACAAAGGAACCTTCTCAACCTTATTAAAAGCCTTTAAAATACTGTAACTTATACTATGGTCTCCACCAATAAAAAAACTCTTAAAATTTTTTTCAAAAATCTCCTGACTATTTTTAAAAACAAGATAATTTGCCTCCTCTTTTTTCTTTAAATCAACATGAATCTCTTCCAAATTCATTCTTCCAAACTCAAGAAGTTTTCTTTTTTCATTACCCTCAATACTCTTCAATTTCCTAATTATTTCAACAGGAGCTTTTTCACATCCTTTTGTTTCCTCAGAACTAACCAATCTAACCCTAATAATTTGCATATGCCCTTAAATAAAAACCTATTTAAATATCTTTTTCCTTAAAAAATTGAAAGGAGGTATTAAAAAATGGCAAAGAAAAATGCACTCGACTGGATAGCCCTTGTACTTGTAATAATCGGTGCTGTTAACTGGGGCCTTGTAGGTGCTGCAAACATGGATTTAGTTGATTTAATCCTAGGAACAGTGCCTTGGTTAGCAAAAACAGTCTATATACTAGTAGGACTAGCAGGTCTTTACATGATATATATAGCAATGAAAAAATAAATTTTTTTAATTTTTATTTTTTAATTATTTTGCTTAAATAGTTAAACTCCTAAGAATCATAAAATTAACTAATTATCAGGAACAAGAGCAACAAAACTATAGCCTTTTAATTTTGTTAATTCCTTAAAATCCTTTAACTTAACCTTTTTCATCTCCTCTTCATACTGATAATAATTTCTCGCATTTCCTCCTATCTCTTCCTGCAAAAGCTCAATCATTGTTAAATCGCACTTCTCCTTACTTATCTGCCTTAATCCTATTAATTTTTCCTTAGATTCTTCAAAATCACTCTGCTTTAAATCTCCTAATTTTTTTATTTCTTTTAAAACAATATCTCTGACTTCATTTATTTTTTCCTTGACAGTTCCTGAATAAACCACTCCGTAAGAATAATCTCTGCTCTGCTCTAAAAGACTCTTAATTGCATAACATAATCCTCTCTTCTCCCTAACCTCCTGAAAAAGCCTGCTGCTCATTCCCATGCCCAAGATAGAATCAAAAATTTCCGCAGCATATCGGTCTCTCCCAGTAAGCAGAGGCATATGAAATCCAATAACTTCATGAGCCTGATCAATACCCTTTCTTTTTTCAATTATCTCCCCATTTTTCTTAAAAATAGGAACTTCTCTTATTTTTTTTCTTGATTTAGGAAACTTCTTAGCTTCCTCTAAAACATCTTCCCATTCTGCATCTCCAACAACACAAAATAAAACATTATTACTAGAATAGACTGACTCAAATAAATCCTTGATAGTCTTTCTCTGAATTCTCGAAACATTCTCTGAAGTACCTATTATAGGCATATTAAATGGGCTTTTGTAAAGCATCTCTTTTATTTTTTCCAGAACATAGGTAGCAGGATTGTCCCTATACATTTTAATTTCCTCTAAAATAACTTTTCTCTCTCTTTCAAGAGCATCTTTATCAAAAAGAGGATTTAAAACAACATCTCTGCTAATATCTGCACCTAATTCAAAATACTTACTAGGCAATTTATTCCAAAAACAAGTAATTTCCTCTCCAGTGAAAGCATTTATAATTCCTCCCTTGCTCTCGACATCTTTTGAAATCTCAAAAACATTTCTTTTTTTAGTGCCTTTAAAAACAAGATGTTCAATAAAATGACTTATACCTTTTATATCAGAAGTTTCATACTGAGCCCCGAATTTAACAGAACTTGAAACAGCAACAACTGGAAGTGCTCTTTTCTCAAAAATGACAGTTATTCCATTATCAAGTTTTTTCCTATAAAACTCAGGCTCTTTCATTTTACATCCTCAATATCAATCCAGTGTCGATATACATTCTCACTCTTTATTTTATATTTAACGATAATGTCTTTTTTAAATTCTGGCATTCCAAGAACAGCACTCTCAGCTTCACCTCCTTCGAAATCAATCCTGAATTTATACCTCTCTCCCAGTCTTCTAAGCTCTTCTAATTTTTTTCTATCAATAACCATGCCTAAAAATTCTTTAGGAATCCCCTCGCAACTGATTTTTGTTAAAATAACTTTAAACTTTTTATCAAGAAGTTCTTTCCAAATTTTTTCAGGAGTATAATTCCATAAAGGAGCATAAAATTTCAAACCCAACTTATGGCAAATTTTCTTTATCCTGTTTCCCTGATAACTACTAGCTATTCCTCCAACAACTATAACATCAGTCTTATTCCTAATCTCTTTTATTAAACTCTCTAAATCAACAAGTTCTTTTTCCTTAACTCCCTCACTTTCCTTAATTAACAGATCTATCCCAAGATTTTCAGATTGCCTTTCCAATAAATTCAGATAAGGCTTATGAAACATAAAACTATCAAAATTTCTTGGAATTATTGTAAGTAAATAATTAATTTGATATTTTTTAATTGCAAGATGTAGAGCCAGGCAACTATCCTTGCCTCCTGTAAACAAAATAGCTGCCGAATGTTTTGAATTTAATATTTTTTTCATTTTTTAATTATTTTAATTTATTCCAATAATCAATGATTTCCTTATCAAGACTTATCAAAATTATTTTTTTAAAGTTTCCCTCATGCTCCTTACTAATCTCAAATATTAACTTACTTCCAAGTTTTTTATCAAATCCAAAAATACCACAAGAAACAGCAGGCAGCGCAATACTCCTAACACCAATTCTCTTTGCTAGCTCAAAAATATTTCTAACAACTTTTTCCAATAAATCCTTATTACCTCCTCTCGGACCAACTGCATGTATAACATATTTAACCCCTTTATTTTTCAAATTTCCAGAGCCTGTATAAACTGCATCTCCAACCTTTAATCTACCCCTCTTATTTATAAAATCTCTGCTCTCTTTAATAAATTCCTCTCCTGCAGCATCAGCAATAGCTTCAGCAACACCTCCTCCATGAACCATATTCTCGTTAGCTGCATTCACAATAGAATCAACTTCCAAATTAGTTATATCTCCTAAAATAACCTCTATCATTTTCTACTTACAAAATCATTATTTTTAATATAAAATCTTAATGGCTTTTCTGAATCCCTAGAAACCCCTATTCTAAAACTTTTTTCAATATCAAAACATTCTTTTTTTCTTAATATTCTAAGGTCTTTATTTTTAATAATACTTCTCTTATGAAAACTTTTATCTATTTCCAATGCTTTTGTCAATAATCCCGGACCATTACATCTGCTGTCAAAATTTAGAGGCTCAACAGCCCTTATTAATACAGCTTCTGCTTTTCCTTTTTCACCAGTAACAAAATTCAACATCCAATTATTATGAACTCCATAAACAAGTATTGTTCCCGCACTCATCTCCATTGTTTTTCTTAAATCTCCATTTTTACAGGCTCTTGAGGCAGGATCATCATTCCCATAATAAGCCTCTGTTTCAACAATTCTCGCTATTAACTCATTATTACCAATATTTCTAACAAGAATACCTCCTAAAAGTTCTCTAGCAACTATCTCTGCATTATTATCCAAAAACATGATAAAAGATAAAAAAAGGATTTTATAATTTTATTTATTGCAACAACGACATGTTTTTAAAATTAAAAAGCATTAAATAATAAAAATGGGGATACTAAAAATATTGTTTGATATCATTATTCCACTAACACTTGTGGCAGCAATCCTAATAACTATAATTTGGGTTCTTAATTTCAAAAATAAAAAAATAAGCAAATTACTAGAATCAGAAAGAAGAAGATTTCAGTTATACAAGGAAGGAGTAAAATCCTTGCAACAATCTCCATATCCTAACCCGAGAAAAAATTTTGATGCGCTAAACAAGTACGCAAGAGCTTTTTTCAAGGAATATCTAAAACTAGATTACTCCCTAACTTATTTAGAATTAGAAAAACACTTCAGAAAAAATAACAAAAATCTAGCAGATTTCTGTAAAAAAATGTCTGATATAAACTACACTGGTGGAAAAGACAAAAAAGAAGAAATAGAAAAACTAGCAAAAGAATTTAACAAAATACTTGAGAGTTATTAGTTCACCAGAGAACTCTGTTTGTAAGAACTAAGAACTGCTTAAAAACAAAAAGCACTATAGAAACCATTAGTAAATACGGCCCTATGTTTGTTGATCCCATTTTTCTAACAACTTCGATTATTTGATTAAATGAATCTTTTATTTTCTCCTCATCGTCAGCCCTAAAATAACTCCCACCAGTATTATATGATACTGCTTTAAGAAAATCCTCATTCAATCTAGAAATCCCATAAACAGCCTCTCCACCTTCAACAGTGCCTATGCCTATGGAGTGAATAACAATTTTATTGTCAACTGCATAATCAATAACTGAATCCAACCTACCAACATTGGCCTGCCCGTCACTTAAAAGAATAATCGCCTTATCTTTACTTTCTTTTAATAATTTTCCTGAATTAAAGATAGCTTCATAAATATCCGTGCCTTTTACATAACTTACTTCAATTGAGTCGACAGTAGTCTTTAAATCTTGTTTATTTTTAGTTAAATGCTTCTCTATATAAGAATCCCCTGAAAAAGATACAATCCCTACATAAGACTCCTCAGGAAGAGAGTCAATAAAATTTAAAGCTACTTCTTTAGCTCCACTTAACCTATCTGGTTTTATATCTACAGCAGTCATACTTTCAGAAGCATCAATAACTAGAATATAAGAAAAGGAACTAGCATCAACATCTCTGTTAATAGTCAGTCCTGAAAGAGCAAAAACCAATAAAGCAACAATTGAAATATTTAAAAAAAGAATTGACAAATTTTTAGAATAAAGGTCAATTCCTTTAACTCTTGCAATTGCCTGAAAATTAGCAAATTTTAATGATCTTCCTTTTAAATTTTTTAATCCGTAAAAATGAAGAAATATTAGAACTGGAATTGCAAATAAGAAAAATAAGTAAAGTTCATTTGAAAAATTTAAATACATTTTACTTTGATACTACCCTCCCTCCACTTATTCTTTCTCTTAAAAAATTAGCTATTTTTTCAGGAAAAGAGTCTGTTGTTAAAAGTTCTATAAAATCTATGTTTAAGTCATCAAAAACCTTCTTAACATTATCCAATTGCTCCTGTGCATTTGCTTCATAAGTTCTTTTAGCTACTTTTGGATTTATAATCAATCTTTCACCAGTTTCAGGATCTTCAATAACAACCTCTTTATTTATATCAGGAAATGTATTATCAAGAGGGTCTCTTACAATAATAGCAACTGTTTCAACCAAGCCAGCCAAAAGCTCAAGATTTTTTTTATAACTCTGGTCAAACCTTACAAAATCAGAAACTAAAAAAACAAGAGAGGTATCAGATTCAAGCATCTGCAATCCCACATCCATGACCTTTTTTAAGTCAGAAATTCCTCCATAATTTTCCGGATCTGATAATTCATAAACCATCCCTGAAAATAACCTATTTCCAACTTCAGGTTTTTTAGACTTAACAATCTTTTTGTTATAGAGTGCATAACCAACTTTATCTCCATCACTAAGAATTAGATGTGCTAATGCTGCTGATACCTCTGCAGCATACTCGCATTTCAACTGGGATGTGGATCCAAAAATCATATTATCACTGACATCAATAAAAAAAACAAATTTCTTATCTCTCTCCTCAACATATTTTCTAACAAGTGTTTTCTTAGACCTAACACTAGCTTTCCAATCAATCAAACTAGCATCATCACTAGAAGTATAATCTCTGTAACCATCAAACTCAAGACCCTTTCCAAGGACAATTTTCCAAAAAACATTTCTAGGTAAAACTTTCTTTAAAAGCAATTCCAATTCAGAAACTTTTCCAGGAATATCTGTACTTAATCCTGATGAATTATTTTCGTTCTTTTTAGAAGGTTCTGATTTATCTTTCATTTCCCTTAATAAACTTTAATGGAATTTAAAATATCTCCGATCACAAAATCCTCACTAATCTTCTTAATATTAGCCCTATATGACAAAATTAACCTGTGTCTCAAAACAGGAAAAACAATGCTCTTAACATCCTCTGGAAGAACATAATTTCTTCCTTTCATTAGAGCCCTTGCCTTGCTTGCTATATATAAACCTATACTTGCTCTTGGAGAAGATCCGTAAGTTATGAATTCTGCAGTTGGAAAGTCTTTTTTTCTAGTTTTTCTAACTATTGAAAGAATATAACTCTTAACATTATCATCAACATAAACCTTTTTAACAATTTCCTGCATTCTCACTATCTCATCAGGTGTTACAACAGACTTTATATCAAAGCTATCAAATCTCTGCAAACTCATGTTACTCTCCATTACTATTTTTTCCTCTTTTTCTTTTGGATAACCCATTAATAATTTAAATAAAAACCTGTCAATCTGAGCTTCTGGAAGAGGATATACACCTGCACTCTCAATAGGATTTTCAGTTGCCATAACAAAAAAAGGAGATGGTAAAAAATATCTCTCTCTGCCAATAGTAACCTGGCGTTCCTGCATACCCTCAATCAGAGCTGACTGAGTTTTTGGAGGACTTCTGTTAATTTCATCTGCAATTAAAAAATTTGAAAAAATAGGTCCCTTTATAACCTCAAAACCCTTTCCAGGAGT
Source organism: Candidatus Pacearchaeota archaeon (assembly GCA_014728565.1). Lineage (GTDB taxonomy): Archaea > Nanobdellota > Nanobdellia > Pacearchaeales > GW2011-AR1 > ARS1285. The sequence continues at coordinate 423 of WJLK01000133.1, read as the reverse complement.
ATAATTGGTTATCCCTATTATATCAGTAGGAAGCATATCCACTGTAAACTGAACTCTCTTAACACTGCAACCACTTACTTTGGCAAGTGCTCTTATAGCAAGAGTTTTTGCAATTCCAGGGACACCTTCAACAAGAACATGAGCATTACACAAAAGCCCCATTATTAATCCATTGACAATCTCGTGCTGACCAATAAGAACCTTTGACATCTCTACTTTCATTTTTCTCAAATTATTAGCACAAATCTCAATTTCCTTCTTGCTAGGTCTGTCTTTTGAACCAGGAAGATTATAAAAATCCTTAACTCTCTCTTGCTCTTTTTCTAAATCTTTCTCTGGTTCTTTCTCTATTTTCTTTTCTTTATCAGTTTCTTTTTTTTCTTTACTTTCTTCTTTTTGTTTCCCCTCACTACCCTTTAATTC
>WJLK01000132.1 GCA_014728565.1 Candidatus Pacearchaeota archaeon | reverse complement strand
TGTTGGAGATATTAAATTAATGTTTGATGAAAAGGGATTGCATAAAAATAATCATGGTGATGTTGAGAGTCTTTTTAATATTGATTATGTGGCTTTGAAGAGTTTTAGTGGAGATATTGATGAAAATAACATTTATAAGATATCTAAAAATAGTCCGATTGGTGATTTGATTAATATAAAGTCAAAAAGAGTTGTAGCTGGAAGAGATGTTATAAAAGGTCCTGGAGGAAGCACAGTGGATTTGCATGTTGAAATTAGTGATGAAGAGCTTGATGAATTAAGAAAAGTGGCTGATTTGGGATTAATACAGATTTTGGATCCTGCAAGAAGAGAAAAAGTTATCAGAACTTTATTAGATGAGACTAATTTTGAATTAAGGGCTGATATTTACTCTCCCTTGGAACTAGAAGGTGTTAAACTAAGTAAAGATAAAGTTAAACAGTTTTATGAGGGTGTTGTTTTTACTGTTTTAGAAAGATATCTTGATGAATATCCTGCTTATTCAAGTGCAAGATATGGTGAAAGAACGCTAACTCCTGAAGCTATAGGAACTTTTAAAGATGTGGTAATTAGTTCCTTGGATAATATGGAGGTTTCTTCTTTTGAAAGTGGAGATTTTTCAGTTGTAATGAGAAATAATCCTGCAACATCTGAAAATCCTGATGGAAATCCTTCTCTTGCAGTTTTTATTCCAGGATATGAACCAAAATTCATTCCATTAAAAGAAGATAATGCAGTTTTTATTAGAGATGTTCTTGAGGCTTCAGTAAGGCTTCCTGATCCAAATAAAGCAGAAACTGTTTTATACAGAAGTAGAAAATATTTTGGAAAGTATCAAGAAACATCTTCAGGTCCAACTCCTCTTATTCATGATTTATGGAAAAGTATTATAGGAACACCTTATAGTCAGGAGACAATTTTAAGAGAAGATGATGAAGTTTTTTTTGATTATTTTATGAATAAATATTTTGAGGAACTAAAATAAATTTTTATTTATAACCATTTCTTCTTAATAATTCTTCTTGCCATTCTCTAGTTTCCTTATCAAGACAACCATTTCTTTTTCTTAAGAAATCTTGTATTACCGCCTCTTCACCTCTATTTAATGAATCTATAAAACTTTCTCTTACAAATTCTTCTTGATTTAGATCACTTAAAACTTCACCATAAGTTTGAACATTACGTCTAAAATCATCAAATTCATAACTCATTCCTGATTCTTCTTCTAAAACAGGTTTCATTCTTTTATAAGCTTCTATTTCATCTTCATTTAAATAACCAGTTCTTCTTAAGAAATCTTGTATTACAGCTTCTTTATCTTGTCTTAATGCTTCTGCGAATTCTTCGATGCTATATGCATCTTCTCCCATTCTTTCTAAAGATACATTGTAGCTTAATTTGTCACTAACAAAATCACCTAGCTCATATTCTTCTCCTATCCTTTCCTCTACATGAGGTTTTACTTTTTCATAAGCTTCTTCTTCAAGAGGTCTGATCACTTCATTTATATATCTCCATTTTTCAGGATCATTCATAGATTCTGCGATATTTTGTAATTGAGGAGCCCTGCAATCCCTATCTATTATAGGTTCACAACCATCTAGAGGCAGAGCTAAAACCAATCCTGCTAATCCAGTTGCTAATCTTCCAGCTCTATTTCTTTTTGCCATTTTTCTTAATATTTTTAATAATAAAAAGTTTATAAATCTTTCGTTTTGTAACTACTACTGGATAGTTATATAATTAGATACTTAATTGTTTTATTTTGAGAGATATTTGAAAACTTGTTTATATGAGCTTAAATTTCAGATACTCTGCCAAATCTCCAAAAATCCAAATCATATTTAGGAGGTCTTTCCATTGATTTTAGATGCCACTCTCTATTATGTGTTTTTTTATCTTCAATTAATTGCCTTATTATATCCACCTTTCCCTGAAAATCAAAATCAGGTAAAAAGGGAACATCATGAGAATAAAATTCATTACTTACATAACCATTTGGATTAATCCTCAAAGTAGTTGGTTGCCTTAAACTTCCTTTTCTATCTGTGAAAAAATAATGTGCAATTCCAAAAACTACCCCCCTGGGTTTAATAGTGTAATATCGAGTAAAAGGATTATTATTCTCGACATCCTCACATAACTCCAGGTCTCCATATCTTCTTGAAAATTCATTTAATATCTGTTCAGGTTCGAGAACTCTTCTACTATCCTCAGGACCTCCAGGACCTCCACATGCACCAAGAGGAATAAACCTTGGAACAGGACGATTTTCATCAAATCCAGAAACAAAATCTATAAAATCATATACACTCTCCACATCTTCTCCCACCAATACACTGTTAATCTTAACTAATCCAAAAACTTCTGTACTTCTCCTAATTGATTGTAAAACCTCAGTCAATAAATCTTTTCCTGTTATCTGTCTAAAGTTACCTCTGTCAAAAGTATCTAGACTAATGTTGACTCTCTTAATACCAGCATCACTTAATGCAGAGGCTATTCTATACAATAAAGTCCCATTTGTTGATAAGTATTGTTCTTCAATACCTATCTCTTTCATTCCAGAGACTAAATTTGCAAATCCTTTTCTTGCAGTAGGTTCCCCCCCTGTCCACCTTATTCTCCTAATACCTGCTTTATAGCAGGCTTCTCCTAACTCCACTATTTCATTATTTGAAAGAGGCTCATTTCTTTTAACATTATTTAATCTGCAATAACTGCAGGAGAGATTACATTCAGGAATAGAAAAAATCATTATATAATCTGTTCTTTCTTCTAAACAAGTCATGATTTAAGAGACTCTTAAGAATTTATAAAAATTATGTATTTTCTTGAGTTTCCGAAAATCCTTTATAAATGAATTAAGAGTTCTCAATTCATAAACCGAAAAATAGTAGTACCATCACCACTTCTGAATATCAAAAGAGGTACGTCACGATGGTACTACCAATTTTGAAAGGTGTTAAGA
>WJLK01000131.1 GCA_014728565.1 Candidatus Pacearchaeota archaeon | reverse complement strand
TCTTAACACCTTTCAAAATTGGTAGTACCATCGTGACGTACCTCTTTTGATATTCAGAAGTGGTGATGGTACTACTATTTTTCGGTTTATGAATTGAGAACTCTTAATTCATTTATAAAGGATTTTCGGAAACTCAAGAAAGTAGAGTAATATTTATAAACTCATTTTATTAGGTATTTTTAGACTAATAGCTTAAGGCTATCTAGTGCTGAAAAGCACGGTCAGTTTATTAAAATGAAAACATCAATTGTATATGAAATGCCTGCTGATGAATACAACAAAAAATTAGCTGAGACACTTAAGGGTATGGATGAATTTAAACAACCTGAATGGAGTTTTTTTGTTAAATCTGGAACAAGCAAGAAAAGACCTCCTCAGGATTCTGATTTCTGGCATAAGAGGGCTGCAAGCATATTAAGACAAGCTTATGTAAGAAAGATAGTTGGTGTTAATAGATTAAAGACAAGATATGGAAGTAAGAAAAACAGAGGATTTAAACCTGAAAAATTCAGAAAATCTTCTGGAAAGATTATAAGAACAATTTTACAGCAGGCAGAAGCAGCTGGTTTACTGGAAAAAACAACTGATGGAAAAAGATATGGAAGAAAACTAACTAAAAATGGAATTGAGTTAATGGAGGGTGTTAAGTAGGATGGGACTGGTACTAACATTACGTGGAGGCAGAGACGAACCTGTTGTAGTTTATCCAAATCCTGAGTTAGAAGGACCTAATGAAGAAGATCTTATTGTTTTATCTCTTTATGAATTTAGAGGCAGTTCAGCTAAAATGAGACTTGAATTTAATAGAAGGTGGAGGGGAGATAGATGTAGAGTTGCACAAACAAAACCAGGTCTTCCAGAAAGAATAAGAAATGCTGAAGATTATGGAAACCTTTGTTTTAAATTAAGAGACGATGATCCGAATCCTGTGCTAGTTTATCCCCTACCAAGATTATTAGAGGAGTTAGAGGATGGAGGAACAAAGGAAGTTTTACTGGTAGATATTGCACCCCGTGTGAGGAATAGAGTTCCTATATTATTTAGAGGAAGTAGAAAGCATTATGGAATAGTAATGTATAATACTGCTGATGAAAATATGAGAGCCATTGCAAGGAGTTTAGATAATCAGTTAAAATGAATAAAAAGAAAAAAAATGCAAGAAGATATCAGAAAAAAGTTAAACTTAGCAGAGCTAATAAAAAAACAAGATGGGCTCCAATATGGATTGTATTTAAAAAACTTGGAATGGGTAAAAAAGTCCATCCTTCAGCACTAACCACCTCAAGAAGATCATGGAAAAGAACTAAACTTAAGATAAAGCCAAGAAGGCAGGCTAAAAAGCATTTAGGTTAAACTTTTAAAAAAGTTTAATTAAAAAAATCTTTTAAAAATAAAATGGCAAAAGAAAAGAAAATTGAACCAAAAATTCTCCTAGAAAGAGATTACATAGTTCCTCTTAGAGGGAAATGGCTTAAAGTTCCAAAGTATAAGAGAGCTAATAAGGCAGTTAAAGCTTTGAAGATATTCATAGCCAGACATATGAAACTTTATGATGATGATTTAAGAAAAGTTAAAATTGATAACTTGCTTAATAATGAGATAAGATTTCGTGGAATGAAAAAACCTCCTTCTAAAATAAAGGTTCATGCTAAAAAATTTGATGATAACACAGTAAGAGTTGAGCTAGTTGATATTCCTGCACATATTAAGTTCGCTATTTTAAGAGAACAGAAGAAAGCTGCAGAGATTGAAAAGAAAGTAAAAGAAAAAGAAGAGACAAAAAAAGCTGCAGAAGAAAAAGTGAAAAAAGAGGAGAAGAAAAAAGAAGAGAGTGAAGAAAAAAAAGATAAGAAAAAAGAGGAGAAAAAAGAAATAAAAAAGACTGAAGAAATCAAGAAGCCAAAACAAAAAGTATCTGGAGAGAAAAAAGTTAGTACTCATAGAAAAGCTTTGGCAAAATAATTTCAGATTTAACAGATTTTAAAATGAATTATAATACTAAAAAGCTTACAAAATTAAACGATAGGGAATTTGCAGAAGATATAAAAAATTATATTAAATCATCACATAATTTTTATGAAATTAAAATACCTGAATTAAAGGTTCTTGCTAAAAGATTACATGAGGAATACAAAATAAAGGATTTTTACAAAGTATTCAACAGATTGTGGAAAAAATGTCATGAGGGTGAAAGAGCTCTTGCAATAAGAACTCTCCAGCTTTATAAAAAAGAATTTAATATTGAGACTTGGAAATTTCTTAAAAACAAATTAAAAGACATGAAGAGTTGTGATCAGATTGATTTTGTTTCTGAGAGAATCGTAGGAGAGATATTGCTGAATGAAAAAGAGCTTGAAAAAGAGCTTGAAAAAATTTCTAGAAGTGATAATTTCTGGTTAAAAAGAATAGCTATTGTTTCAACAATACCTATGATTAAAACAGGAGACTTTAGAATTGCAATAAGATTATTAGAGAGACATATAAATAGTGAGAAGAATCAGATACAGGAAGCTACAGGCAGAATAATAAATGAAATAGGTAAAAAAAATAAAAACCTTGCAAAAAAAATAATTTTAAAACATGTTCACATGCCAAATACTACTTTTGAATTTGCAACAGAAAATTTAAAAGAGTTAAGGAAATTAAGAAAAATAAAAAAATTAAAGAATAACAAATCTTTCTGGAAATGGTAAAAAAAACATGCAAAGGTTGTGGTGCAAAATGCTGCAGATATATAGCTACTGAAATTGATAAGCCTGAAAGTAAGAAAGATTATCAGGATATAGTATGGTATCTACTGCATGAAAATGTATGGATATTTATTGAAGAGGGTAAATGGTATATTCAATTCAATACTGACTGCAAGAAATTAGATGAAAACAGTAAATGCAGTATATATGAAAAAAGACCAAAAATATGCAGGGATCTGGATATAGAAAGTTGTGAGAGATATGGAGATGGAGAGGCTTATGATTTCCTTTTCAAAGAACCTGAAGAATTTATAGATTACTTAAAAAAGAAAGGAAAAGATACTGAAAATTTAGAGATAAAATAGAAGAATTAAATTTATAATTTTAAAAAATATTCCTTAATATGAAGTTAAAAGAATTAGAAAAAGAAATTGAAAAACTAGCAAATCCTGAAAAATCAAAGATTCTACAAAAATTTTTCAAAACAGGAAAAGGAGAGTATGGTGAGGGAGATGTTTTTCTTGGAATTTCAGGAGGTGATATGAGAAAGATAGCTAAAGAATTTAGGAAATTAAATACAAATGATATTCAAAAATTATTAGACAGCAAGATTAATGAAAAGAGATCTATTGCTCTTTTAATCTTAACAGAACAGTATAGAAAAACAGACAATAAAGGGAAAAAAAGAATTGTTGATTTATATTTAAAAAATACCAAAAATATTAATAACTGGAATTTAGTAGATATTTCTGCTCCTCATATTCTTGGCAACTACCTAATTGATAAAGACAGAAAAATTCTTTATCAGCTAGCTGTTTCAGAGAATCTCTGGGAAAAAAGAATTTCAATAGTTGCTACATTTGCATTTATAAGAAATAATGATTTTAATGACTGCCTGAAGATATCAGAGATTTTATTAAATAACAGGCATGATTTAATTCATAAAGCAGTTGGATGGATGTTAAGAGAGGTCTGGAAAAAAGATAATATAACTGTTGAGAATTTTATTAAAAAACACTATTCAACTATTCCAAGAACATCCTTAAGATATGCTATTGAGAGATTTGAGGAAAATAAGAGAAAGAGATATTTAAAAGGAGAATTTTGATTATTCAACAAATTCTGAGAATATTAAGGGGAGGGCTATTGTTGCATCGCATTTAACATCAACATAATCTGCTGTATTTTTTAGTTTTCCCCAGGATTTTCCTTCCTCTAGTGGTGCACCAGAAGAACCTCCTGATTCTGCAATATCTGTAGTTATCTGAATTCCATAATCTGCTCCAGATGAAAATTGCAAAGATTGCTGAATGAAATTTTTTGGAGTTCCTCCTCCAACATATATTACTGCTTTTGTTTTTGATGTCCATGAAAAATCTATGATTTCTTTCATATCCTCAAAGGCATCTATATTGATATTTTTTCCTTCTGCAAGTCTTCCCCATATCATAAGACCAATTCCAGAATCAGCTAGAGCAGGGCAGTAGATAGGAATTTTCTTATCATAACAGGTTCTTAATATGCTTTCAGAGTTTTCAGGAAGTAGAGAACCTATTTTTTTCAGTAAATCCTTTATATTTTTTGTCTGTTTTAATTTCTCCCAGTTTTTCTTGAAAAAATTTTCTAAATCCTCATAAACCTGATTTTTCATTAAAACATTATAAATCCTATCATAACTCTTTTTATTAAAATCTTCATCATTCCAAAAATCGCAGTGGTAATGTTCATGGCCCAAGGCTTCCACTAAATCATGAGTTAGATTTGCTCCTGTTGTAACCAGGACATGAATTTTATCTGATTTTATTAAATCAATTATAATTTTTTTCATTCCTGCTGGAATCATTGCACCTGCTAAACCTAAAAAAACATTACAATTATCAGAAAACATTTTTTCGGCAATTTTCTTTGCTATACCAATTTTTCTTGATCCAAATCCTGCATTAGACATCTGTTCAACTAGTTCTGAAACTTTCATGTCTTTTTCTAGTTTAATTGGTTTT
>WJLK01000130.1 GCA_014728565.1 Candidatus Pacearchaeota archaeon | reverse complement strand
TTATTATACTTGTAGTTTATTATTTAATAAAAAGGAAAAATGAAAAATCTAAAGCCGAGCCACAGAGAAAGTAAAAGATATCTGTTAATAAAAGGAAAAGATGCAAACACTAGAAATATAGATGAAGCTATTTTAGAGTTTATTGGAGTTTTAGGATATGCAGAATCCAGCCCTAAAATAATAAAAAAACAAAAAAATGAGATTATTCTTGCTATTAATAGAGGTTCTATTGATAAAGTAAGGGCAAGTTTTTTACTAAGTGGAAAACAACTTGAGATAACTAAAGTCAGTGGAAGTATTGGTAAGTTGAAATAGGATAATTAATTATTTTATAGTGGTAACAAAACCAAAAGATTTAAATACTAGTTATTTTTTAAAAAATTAAGATGAGATTTGGAAAAACTGCACTAGGTCTTGCATTTTTAGCATTATTTGCACCAGGATGTGCAAGAGTAGAGAGAGAACCTGATTTAAATCCTAATCCAGCATATACTTTATTAAACCTTTCTGATGTCAAAACTGCAACTGCTCCAGCAGTTGGTGTTGACCATGATAGAGATGGTCATGTTGATTTCATTGCTAAATATCCTCCTCAGGCTGGTCAGCTTCAGGAAGTTTTATGGGTTAGTCAAGATTGTGAAGGAGATTCATGGACAAGAAGAGGCTATCTAATAACTAATAGAACAAAACTAATGACTCCTGAAATGGAACTTAATCTAGCCTGTCATACTATGTATGAAAGAGCTGTTGCTAATTCAGCACGGGCTCTTAGAGATAGTGGACAGGCAAAGCCTTATCAGGCTGAATAGGTTTAACTAATGTTAACTAATAAAAATTTTAATCCAATTTCTTTAATTTTTGCAACAGCAAGGTTTAAAAACCCTAATTTCTTATTTTTTTCTAGGAGGACAAGAAAATAGTCTCGTTTCCAAAGAAGAGATTCTTTATTATTTTCTTTGGCATGAGACAAAAAGTGATTAAACTTCCAAAATGGAAATTTCAGATATGCAACACCAGGTAATGGGTTATGATAGAAGTGCTACTATGTTCTCACCTGACGGTCTGTTGCTTCAGGTAGAGTATGCTGAAAAGACAGTCAGACTTGGAACAGCAAGTATAGGAATAAACTGCTCTGATGGTGTTATTATAATAGCTGATAAAGGAAAAAAGGATTTTTTGATTATACCTGAATCTGCTGATAAGGTCTATGAAATTGATGATCATGTAATAGCAAGTGCTGCTGGTATTCTAAGTGATGCTAGAATACTTATTAATCATGCAAGACTAATTTCGCAGCAACACAAAGTAACTTATGACTCTCCTATAGATGTAGAATCTGTAATAAGAGAAATTTCAGATATAAAACAGCAATACACTCAGCATCCAGGTGTAAGACCTTTTGGAGTGGCATTGATGATTGCAGGAAAAAATGAAACTGAAACCAAACTCTATACCACAGAGATAACTGGAAATTATTACGAATATAATGCAACTTCTATTGGTGAGAATGACAATAAAATTAAAGAACTTCTAAGAAAAAAATACAAAAAGGAGATGAAAGTTGAGGAAGGAATTAAGCTAGGTTTAAATATTTTTAAGGAAGTTTTAGGAGATAACTTTGATGTTAACAGATTCAATGTTTCTTATATCAAGAAAGAAGAAAAAAGATTAAGAAGATTAGGAGTTGAAGAGATTAAGAATTATATAAAATGACAGACACAATCGCAAGATTAAGAATAGGAAAATTAATTTTTGAAACAATGGTTGATCTGGATTCTGCTATGAAGCTCAAAAAAGGAGAGGATGTTAATATAAGTGATGTAATAAGGGATACTGCTATTTATACTGATTTAAAAAAAGGAAGGAAAGCAGGGAATGATGATTTAATGAATTCTTTTGAAACAACTGACTTTAATTCTATTGTTGAAAAAATAGTTAAAAAAGGAAATATGGAAGTAACACAGGACTTCAGAGATGAAGCTGTTGAAAATAGAAAAAAACAGATTATAGATTTCTTAAAGAGAAACGCTGTTGATTCAAGAAGTGGAAGACCTTTTACAGAGGATATTCTAGAAAATGCTATTAAACAATCAGGAGTTAAAATTGAAGACAAAAGTGTTGATAAACAGCTAAATGCAATAAAAGAAGCATTGACAAAAATAATTCCTATAAAAATTGAAACTAAAAAACTTAAAATAAAAATTCCTGCCCAGCACACAGGAAGAGCCTACGGTCTTATTCAGGAGTATAAAGAAAAAGAAAATTGGTTGGCTAATGGAGATTTAGAGATTATCATCAATATACCTGTTGGGATACAGTCTGAATTTTATGATAAATTAAATTCAATTACTCATGGAAGTGCTATAACAGAGGAGATTAAAGAAGAATGACAAAAGAAGAAAAACAAAGAAAAATCGTAATTCCTGGAGAGACAATTGTATCAGGAGATGACTATCTTCCAGGAGATTTCACAAAAAAAGAACATGAAGATATTGTCGCAAATAGATATGGACTAGCAGAAGTTTCCGGAAGAGTTGTAAGATTAATTCCTATCTCAGGAGTTTTTGAACCAAGGAGAGGAAATACTGTCATTGGAAGAGTAGAGGATACAACTTTTAATGGATGGATAATAGACATAGGAGGTCCTTACTCTTCATTTCTACCACTAGCAGAATGTCCAAGATTTATAAATAAAAATGATATCTCAGAATTTGCTGGAATTGGAGATGTCATGAGCGTTAAGATTCAGTCTGTTAAAAAAGGAAGTATTGATCTCACATTAAAATCAAGAGGTCTTGGAAAATTAGAGGGAGGTAGAATTATAAAAGTAAATCCACATAAAGTTCCAAGGGTTATTGGAAAGGAGGGAAGCATGATAAATCTTATAAAAAATCAGACTAAGACAGAAATAACAGTAGGGCAAAATGGGTATATCTGGATAAGAGGGGATCTTGATGGAGAGAGTAAAGCTGTTGATGCAATTGGATTGGTTGTTGAGGAAGCTATATCTAATGGATTAACAGAAAAAGTAGAGGATTTTCTAAAAGTTTAAAATGACATACTCAAAAAGATTAGATGGAAGGAAATTTGATGAATTAAGACCCATAAAAACAGAGATTGGTGTAATTCCAAATGCTGATGGGAGTGCACTGTTTGCTTTTGGAGAGACAGTTGCAATAGCTGCTGTCTATGGTCCTAAGCCATTACATCCCCAGCATCTTCAAAATCCTGAAAAAGCAATAGTTAGGTTCAATTATAATATGTTACCTTTCTCTGTTTCTGAAAGAGCAAGACCAGGACCAAGCAGGAGGAGCAAAGAGATTGGAATGGTAAGTGGAAATGCTGTTTCAAGTATTATTGATTTAACAAAATTTCCAGGAACTGTTATTGATGTTGGTGTTTTAATATTGCAAGCAAATGCTTCAACAAGATGTGCTGGAATAAATGCTGCTGCAATGGCTTTGGCTCATGCAGGAATTGTAATGAAAGAGATGGTTTCAAGTGTCTCTATAGGAAAGATAGATGATAAGATTGTTACAGATATAACAAAGGATGAGGAAGATTATGAAAAAGGGGAGGGAGCTACTGACATTCCTTTTACATTAACAAGTAGGACTAAACAGATAACTCACCTTCAGCTAGATGGCAAAATACAGACAGGAAGGTTTAAAGAAGTTTATGATGCTGCTAAAAAAGCCTGTGAGAAAATTTTAAAATATCAGGAACGGGCATTAAAAGGAGAGAAGATTGATGAAAATAAAAACTCAGAAGATAAAAAACAAGTAAAGAAAAAATGAAACTGTCAAACATAAACAAGAGAAAAATAATAAAAATATTAGAAGAAAATAAAAGATTCGACAGCAGAGGTATTTTTGACTTCAGGGATATTTCAATTGAGACAGGTATCTCAAATAAAGCTGAAGGAAGTTCAAGAGTAAGAATAGGAAAAACAGAAGTTATTGTAGGAATAAAATTGGATGTTCAGGAACCTTATCCTGATCATGATGATGAAGGTACAATGTCAACCTCAATGGAGTTCAGTTCTGTATCTTCTGACAGATATGAATCAGGACCTCCTCAGATTGATGCTATTGAAACAGCTAGGGTTGTTGACAGAGGCATAAGAGAGAGTGGAATTATTGACTGGAAAAAGTTATGCATTAAAAAAGGAGAAAAAATCTGGTCTATTTCAATTGATATTTACTGTATAAATGATGATGGTAATGTCCTTGATGCAAGTTCATTAGGAGCTGCTGCTGCTTTGAGGGTTGCTAAATTTCCTAAATACAATGAGAAAGAGAACAAAGTTGAGTATGGAGAATTAACAAATAAGTCTCTTCCTTTGACTGATAATGTCCCTTTTTCAATGACTTTTTACAAGATTGGAAAAAAAATTCTAGTTGACCCAACAAGAGAGGAAGAAGATTCAAGCGAGTCCAGACTTACTCTTGCTATATCCACAGATGGAAAAGAAAAAATTATTAATGCTATGCAGAAAGGAGGAATAGAACCAATTACAGAGGATGATTTGAAT
>WJLK01000129.1 GCA_014728565.1 Candidatus Pacearchaeota archaeon | reverse complement strand
CTATTATAGAGAAAACCAATAAATCAAGGATTTATATGAATTCCCTGTTTTTTGTTTTAGTTTGTTATCTTGTTTTTTCTGTAAATGAAAATTTTATTATTTTTCTTGTATTTGCAGCAATTCTGGTTTTTTCAAGAACTCTAAAACTAACTAGTTTTGGAATCATAGTAAGAGAAAAATCACCTGAAAAAAAACTTTCAAGAAACGAAGGAGTTATGTTTACTTCTTATAATATTGCACTTGTTCTAGGACCTCTTATTGCAGGAACTGTTCTTAAAATTTATGGAATTAGTTATGTATTCTTTTTATGTTCAGTTTCAGTTTTTATAGCTTTAACTTATTTTTATAATTCAAAAATAAATGTAGCAAATATAAAAAGAAAAACAGATAGAGACTTATTGAGAAATTTTAAGGATTTTTTCAAGAGTAAAGATAGGTTGTTTGCCTATGTTATTGGAGGAGGTGTTAATTTTTGGTGGTCTTTGATTTATCTGTTCATGCCTATTTATATTGTAAGGAATGGACTTGGCGTTGAATGGGTTGGATATTTTCTTTTTGCAGCAGCCTTCCCATTAATACTTTTCTCTTATAAATTTTCACAAATTGCAGGAAAAATAGGATTTAGAAAGGTGTTCCAGCTTGGTTTTTTAATCCCTGCAGTATTTGCTCTTTTTTGTTTTTATAGCTCTAATATCTATATAATATTCCTCTTTCTTATTTTTGCGAGCATTGGACTTGCAATGTTAGAACCAACAACAGAGGCTTATTTTTTTGATATACTTAAGGGAAAGGAAGATTTAAGATTCTACGGACCCTATAATACAACAATTGATTTTAATCGTTTTTTAGGGGGAATTTTATCAGCTTTCTTACTGCTGTTTATGCCATTTAAATTTATCTTCTTATTATTCAGCATAGTTATGTTTTTGCTTTTTTTACTATCTTTTAAAACAAGAAACATAATAGAGAGCAGAAGAGATGGAAAGAAAAACTAAATTTTCATTAACAACAATTCTTTTAAATACTAGATAAATGCTTTTGATATGTTAGAGAGAAGAGTGGTAGTTACTGGATTAGGAGTTGAGTGTCCCCTTGCTGGAAATCTTTCTGATTATGAACAAAGGCTTAATAATGGCGATAGTTCTATAATAGAGCTTCGAGGAGAATATAGATGGCTTGATAATTATCCTATTCATGTAGGTTCTCTAATGCCTCTAGATTATCAAATTCCAGACAATGTTCTTTCTGGAATAGATAAAAAAGAAGCTCGGAGAATTAGAAAAATGCCTCTTGGTGTGAGAATGGGTCTTAGTGCAGCTGATCAGGCAGTGAGAGATAGTGGATTTTTAGACTTACCAAATATTAATGAGAGAACAGGTGTTTCAATGGGTGTTGGTTTTGGAAACGCAGGCATTATGGAATCACAGTCAAAAGCAGTTGTAAGACATGGAATGGGAGCAGGTGATAGGTTTTTTATGTTAAAAGTAATTCCAAATGCTGCTCCTGGAGTAATTGCAGGTTTTTATGGTTTTCATTCTACTGATGCTTCATCAATTGCTAGTGCATGTAGTTCTGGGTCAAGTGCTATAAAATATGGTTTTGAGCAAATACAGCTGGGTAATGCTGATATTATGGTTTGTGGAGGTGTTATGGAGAGCTCAACTCCTGTAATTTTTTCAGGTTTTAATGGAGTAACAGCTTTATCTTTAAATGAAGATCCTGAAACTGCAAGCAGACCTTTTGACAGAGACAGAGATGGATTTGTTTTAGGTGAAGGTTCAGGAGTTATTATTTTAGAGGAACTAGAACATGCTAAAAAAAGAGGAGTTAGAATTTACGCTCATCTTTTAGGTTGTTATGCTAATAATAATGCAAATCACTCTACACAGCCTGATTTAAAATACCAGACACTAGCTATTAAAAGAGCTTTAAGTAATGCAGGAGTAGATCCAGAGGATATTGATTATATTAACTGTCACGGAACCTCGACAAGATTAAATGATCCATTTGAGACTCAGAGCATAAAAGATGCATTAGGTGAACATGCTAGAGAGGTTCTTTTAAATTCTACAAAATCTCTGATAGGTCATACAATAAGTGGTGCAGGGAGTTTAGAGACAATTGCAACAATACTAACTCTCAATAACGGAGTTGTTCATCCTACTAGAGGACTTTTTAACAGAGATGTTGATTATGTTTTTGAAAATGGAAATACTGAAATTCCAATGCCTTGTGATTTACAATACTGCAATGAAGCAATAAAGGGTCAAATTGAAGTTGCTCTTAAAAACTCTTTTGGTTTTTATGGTTCAAATGTTGTTCTAGTTCTCGGAAAACCTTAATTTACATTTTTTAAAAACTTCAGATGCTTTTTTGATTCTGGGTCATAGAGCATTTTCCTTATACCCTGAAATTTATTATAAGAAAAAAGAACAAGAGTAAGTTTCCTTGAAGGTGAATTAACCAATCTTTTAATACTGTTCTTACAACTATAAAAATTCTTAAACATTCTGTTAACTGTTTTTTGAAGTTCATAAGGTGTGAAGTTTTTTGGTCTTAAAAGAACATGATTCCCATCATAGAGTGACCAGTTTTTTGAGAGTATTCTTTTTTCTCTTTCCATTCTATCATAAAAACGAGTCCCTGGCAAAGGCCCTATTGGAAATAACTGCACGCTGTTTAGATTTTTATTTATCCATTCCGAGGTTGTTTTTAGTGTCTGAGGTGTATCTCCGTCACCTCCAGGCATCATCATTCCATGAATCCAGAAGTCTTCTTTTTTTAGTTTCTCTACACCTCTTATATTCATCTCTGCATTATATGGTTTTCCTATATCTTTTAAACTGCTATTACTAATTGACTCGATTCCAATACATAACCCTCTAACATTAGCTTCTTTAAGAGATTTTAAAAGTTCAGGATTTTCAGAAACATTTATAGTAACCTGGGCTATACCTATTTTTTTATTTAAGCTTTTTTTTGACATTTCTTTTAGAAGTTTTATTGTTCTTCTAGAATTTGCAGCAAAATTATCATCTGTAAAAAACAAAGTTCTACCCATATTTTTTATTCTTTTCAATCCCTCTATGATATAACTAATGGATTTTATTCTGTATTTTCTTCCATAAAATTGTGAGACACCACAGAATTCACAATCATTAGGACATCCTCTTGAAGTCTCTATAACAGCAGCTGTTACTTTTTCTCTGACTTCTTTATCATAGTATGGATGAGGTAATTTATTCAATTCATCCTCACTAAGTAATTTTCTTGGTCTAGTTGTTATTGTTTTATTATTTTTTTTAAAAGCCAGACCTTCAATGTCCATTAATTTTTCAGGATTTTCCATAAGCCTTAACATGAGTTCTGAGATTGTTTTTTCACCCTCACCTCTAACAACAATATCAACATGTCTTAACCAATCCCCTGTCCTGACAGTAGGATCAGGACCTCCTGCAATAACAATCCCTTCTGGATTTTTTGATTTGAAAATTTCAGCAAGTTCTAATGATTGTTTAGAAGTTCTTGTTATTGAAGAGATTCCTAAAACATCAGAATCAAAAATTCTTTTGAAATTTTCTTTTGTTAGTTTTCCTTTTTTTCCATGATAAATTGGATTTATAGATTTTACATTTTCCCACCCATCATTTCTTAAAACTCCCTCTAAAACATGAATGGCTCTTGAAGGCAATCTAAAAGAACTGTAGATATCAGAACTAACATCTCCATTTAATTTTCCAAATTGTGTTGGAGGAAGTTCAACAAGAGTCACTGAACTTTTTTTAGATAGTTTTAACATTTTTAACCTAGAATATTTACACTTAAAAAACTTATTATGATTCTTATGTACCTTCAACTTCTAATATTTCTTTTATTATTTCTAGAGTTTTTGGATATTTTTCAGGTTTTATTATTTCTCCATGAAGATACTGAAATCCTGAACAATCTCCTTTAATAAAATAATTTTCTGCAAATTCTAGATAAGCACTGTTGTTCTTTACTACTCCATCTCCTGTTTCACCATTTGTTTCACATCCAATTCCTACTATATTATGTATTTCAATACCCAAATTTTTTTGATTTTTTAATTTATTGATCAATAAGCTGTTCTCACGCATATCATCGCATTCCTCACTCTCACCAAATAGATTGCAATATCTAGTTGTTTCACTATCCAACCCATTATTAGGAGTAGAAATCATAATAACTTTATCAACAGAATTTTCACCAAAAATCTGCAGATATCTTCTTATAACCAACCCGCCCATGCTGTGAGAAATAAGAACTACTTTATTCCTGTTAGTTTTATGCTTAACAGTTTCAATTATACCTTTTAATCTAATTGCATAAGTCTCTATATTATCAGTTTTTGTCTGCAATAACTCAATTTGTTTTTCATCTCTGATTATATCAAAATAATAACTTGCCTTAACACTTATTGGAATTTTAATCTTACCCCATATGCCTCTTAAAGTCTCTTCAGGAACATTAATCAGAATATTTCCAGCATTTAGGTAATCTTTTTCAAGGGCCCTTTGCATTGAATCAAAAATATTGAGGTTATATTCAGGAGATATATCAGAACCAAAATCATGACCATGTATGAATATTATAGGAAACTTATCTTCATCAAAATAACAGGAATCATCACAGCAATCATGACATTCATTGAACAAACAACATTTTGGTTTTAAATCCTCAAGAATTTTTCCAGAAAATTTTTTCTCCAGGATATCAATCTTGCTTATTGATATGTTAATTATCTGTTTTTTTGATTGGCAATTTTTTTCATTATTAATTTGATT
>WJLK01000128.1 GCA_014728565.1 Candidatus Pacearchaeota archaeon | reverse complement strand
GAAAAAGAGTATTTTGAAGGTTTTTCAGATAAATATCTTAAATATGCTTATTTGAAAAAATTAAGAGAAACTCCTCTTGAGAAACTGAGAAAATTGCTTCCTAAAAATGATTTTAAGATAGCGAAAGATATAAGCGACGGATTTTCTTATAGGTTTTTTATTGAAGAAAAAGATAAAAAAGAATCAAAGAAAAAAGAGAAGAGAGGATCGAAGATAAAAATAAACAAAAAAACAAAAAAACAAAAAAAGAAAAAAAAGTGATTTAAGAGGTGTTATTATGGAGGAGAAATTAAAAAAAGAATTTTGGAAAGTATTTAATATAGCCTCGTTTCTTTTTATAACTGTATTCTTTGTTCTTCCTTACCTGGTTCAAATTTCAACTTATTTTCATGAAAAATCTCATGTTAGGGTTTTGAATAAATATAATGTTGAAAATTATTATAGTTTTAATTTTTTAGAAACAATTCCTAATTTTTTTAATCCAGGGGTGAATAAATTAGGTATAACTAAATTTAACCTGGATCAGTATAAAAATCTCAATAAGTATCAGAGAGCAGAAATCAATCTTGCTGGTATCATGTCTGATTTGAGATTTTTATTTTTAATTGGACTTTGTTTAGCAATTATTAATCTTTATACTTTCTATAAGATAAAATTTAGGAAGGATTATCATTTAACATGGGTTTTAGCTGTTAACTGGATATTATTCATGTGGTTGCTTGCATTAATACAGATAACAATCTCTAATGTTTCTTACAATTATGGGGATATTTATCAGTTAATTAAATATTTAAAAGTTTGATTAAATATATAAAAACATTTTTCTTTTTTTTAATATGGAAGAACAGGAAAAAGAAATTATAGCAGATTTGCATATACATTCAAGATTTTCCAGAGCATGTAGCAAGGATTTGAACATAGCTAATCTGGTTAAGTGGGCTAAAATAAAAGGTCTGGATTTATTAGGCACTGGTGATTTTACTCATCCAGAATGGCTTAGGGAATTAAAGAATCTGAAGCAGGAAAATGGAATTTTATGGTATGATGATGGTGAAAGATTTCCATTTATTTTAAGCAGTGAAATTTCTTTGATGTACACTCAAAACAGTAAGGGAAGAAAAGTTCATCTTGTTTATCTAGCACCTAGTTTTGAAGTTGTTGATAAGATTAATGAGTGGTTGGATTCTATTGGAAGAAGGGATTATGACGGAAGACCTATATTTAATATTAGTTGTAGAGATTTTGCTGCAAAAATGGAGGAGATTGATGGTATGATAGAGATAATACCTGCCCATATATGGACGCCGTGGTTTGGTATTTTTGGGAGTATGTCAGGTTTTGATTCTCTAGAAGAGGCTTTTGGTGACAGAGTTGGAAGAATAAACTCAATTGAAACAGGAATCTCAAGTGATCCTGCAATGAATTGGAAAATAAAAAATCTAGAAAACAAAAGTATTGTTAGTTTTTCTGATAGCCATAGTTTCTGGCCCTGGAGACTTGGAAGAGAGGCTACTATTTTTGTATTAAAGGAAGGAGAGGAGTTAAGTTATGATCTTATTCTAAATCAGATAAGAGGAAATTCTTTCAAGGCAACTATTGAGACAGATCCTGCTTATGGTAAGTATCATTTTGATGGCCACTCTGTTTGTGGTTTCTCATGCTCTCCTGATGAAACTGAGAAATTTAATGGAATTTGTCCTGTTTGCGGAAACAGTTTGACTGTCGGAGTTGATAACAGAGTCCTTAAATTATCTAAAAAATCATCCTCTGATTATAAAAATAAGAAAGATTATTACACTCTTCTTCCACTGCATGAAATAATCTCTCTTGGTTTAGGTTTTGGTATGAATAGCAAAGCTTGTTGGAATATTTATAATAAATTGATTAAAAATTTTAAAAATGAATTTAATGTTTTATTGAAAGCCAGTAGAGAGAATCTTATGAATGTATTAGAAGATTCGAATCTTACAGATCTTATACTTAAGAATAGAGAGGGAAAAATAAAAGTTAAACCTGGTTATGATGGTGTTTATGGAAAAGCTTTGCTTGATAAGCATGAACCTGATATTAAAAAAACTAGCGAAGTTCAGAAAAAGTTATTTTAATTTTTTTCTATAGAAAAATCACACTTTTCTTTTTTAGCTTTTTCTTCAAGTTCTCTGATTGTTTTGTTTATCTGATTTTTTATGTTTTTAAAGTCATCCCCTTTTATTGATATTCTATATTTTCCTGCTGCTAGATAAGTTGCATTGCATGATGTTCCATTACATGCATCCTGAATTATGTTTTTTATTGTCGATATTCCACCTGGTGATTTATTAGAGAGTCTGAAAATTTGCTTTATTTCTTTTTGCTTTTCTTTCTTGGTTTCAAGTATATTGATTATTTTTTCTGCTTGTTGTTTTGTAACATACTCCTCCAGTAGTTCAGGATTTTCCTTAATCTTATCAAAAAAATCAATTATTGAGTATTTTTTTGTTATTTTTTCTATTACTTCTTGAGTTTCTTCTTTAACAATTGTTTTTAAAATTGCTATTTGTGATTTTTCTTTTTTTATCTTATCTAAAAGTTCTTTTTTTTCAGAAGGTTTAACTCTTCTTAGAGAGAGGATTATTTTACTATCCTTTATTTTTAGTATTTTGCAGACTATTTTTTTCCCAGGAACAACATAATCCCTTAGATTACGGATTCTTCCAGGAGAAACTTCAGAGGTGGTTATTGTTCCTTCTCCATTTCCCTCTATTCTAACAAACACTGTTGTTCCAACTATCTTTTCTACAGTGCATAATACAATTTGTCCCTCTTCAATTTCATGTTCCATTTTTTATAAAAATCTGATTTTTTTATTAGTTTAGAACCTCAATTATTCTTGCTTTTATATTAGCTTTTCCTCCTTTTGGTTCAGCAATTATAGCATCACAAACAAGACATTTTACCTTTGTAGTTGCTCCTTCAAATATTATCTGTTCGTTTTTACAGCTCTGACATCTTACTTTTAAAAATCTGTGCTTTGTTTTTGCCATAAAATTTAAATTAGAACGAGGTTTTTAAAGTTGTTGGTTGAGAAAAACTGAGATAGATATCTAGACTTTTACAAGCTCAAAATCAAGTTTCTTTTTTAGGAGTTCTATAAATTTTTCTTCATTTTCTTTACTAATAATGCAACCTGCTGCTTTTTTATGTCCTCCTGAATTTCCTCCTACTAGGCATGTTATAGAGTCAACTAGTTTTTTTAGATTCCAGCCTGATTTTGGGTTTTTTCCTGCCATTCTTGCAGATACTTTTATTTTATCATCATTATAAGCCATTGCAATTATTATTGTTCCTTCTTTATAAACTGATGAAAAGGATAGTATTGAGGCCAGAGTTCCTATAATTGTGTCTTTTATAGCATTTCCTGCATTTATTATTACATACTCTTTTCCCTTTATTTTTTTATTTTTGTCAATGTATTTTAATCCTGAGATAATGTGTTGTCTGTATTTGACATAAATTTTTTCAGCTTGTTTTCTTGCATTAGCATTACCAAGACACAAAAGTAAGGCTATTCCTGGCTTGTCCATTCTGCTGCACGCGTTTATCATAGCAGAAATTTCTCTAGCATCTTCTATTCTATTGAAGAATTTTATTAAGTAGAGATTTCCAATATAATCTGTTGTTTTTTCTTTTGCTGGAAGCCGGAGCATTACTGATGTTACTAAATTTTTCATTTCTTTTTCATCAAGGTCAATTAATGCTTTGTAGTTTTTTCCTATTTTTTCAATTCCTGATTCTTTTAATAAATCAAAAGTCCCTTTATAATCACCAGTAACTCCTGGAATAAAGGGTCTGGAACTGTATTCAAGTGTTTTGTCCAGAGGTCTTGTTGAGGGATACAGGAGAAGCCCTTTTTTTATTTTTACATCAGCCTCTTTTATTATTAAGTCTCTTGTTTTTGTTATTTCTTTGTCCATTGTATCCCCCACCATTCCAAGTATTGCAAGATAGGCCAGATCCTTATTTTCTTCTGATATTTTTCTTGATATAAGATAAGCTAACTCTGCACTGCATAAATTTTCTCTGTTGTTTAAATTTGGGTTTAGCACTGATATTTTTTCAGGGAATTCTTTTTCCTTTATTTCATGATGGTCTATTATGAAAACCTGATTTTTTAGTTTTTTTAATTCAGAAATGCTATTTGCACCTAAATCAAGAAGTATTATTATTCTGTCTTCTGGGAAGGATTTTATCTCTTCTTCAGTGAGATTCTTAATAATTCTCACTGAAAATTGTTTTGATAATCTTTCCAGAGTTTTGGAGAAAATTGCTGCAGAAGTTATTCCGTCAGTATCATAGTGGCTTACAAGATGTATTTTTTGATTTTTTATTTTTTCTAAAAAATTTTTTGAAAATTTATCTATGTCACCAATCATCTTTCCTCTTTTTGAAAAAGGTTTATTTTTTGTTTTTTTTGTGATATTCAGATCTTTTTTTAAGTTTTGCTTTATTGATTATAAGAGAACGTTCAGATTTTTTGTCTTGTTTATTTTTTTTATAATGGTTGATTATTTTGTTTAGTTTATTTTCCAGATTAATAACAGTTGGTTCCTGAAATTTATCTTTTAGAACCTCTTTTATTTTTATTCCATATATCTTTACATTAGGTATTCCATACTGGTCTCTTAAGGTTAATCCTATTTTTTCTGCTGTTAATCCTTTATTTGCTAGTTTTAGAATTATAGCTGTTACTTCCTGTTTGGTATATTTTAGCCATATAGGCTTTTCAAGCTCTTGAGTTTTCTTTGTTTTTGTCATTTTTAGGTATAATTATCCAATTTTTATGGATTTATAAATCTAATCCTTTTTTGATTTTTATCTTCGGGAAATCTAAGTTTTTTTTAAAATAGCCCCTCCAGTCCTCAACAATCAGAGATTCTTGGGAACTTCAAAACTCACATTTTGAAGTGATTCAAACCTTCCAGGTTCGAGAAAAATAGCCCCTCCAGTCCTCAACAATCAGAGATTCTTGGGAACTTCAAAACTCACATTTTGAAGTGATTCAAACCTTCCAGGTT
>WJLK01000127.1 GCA_014728565.1 Candidatus Pacearchaeota archaeon | reverse complement strand
ATTATCTCTTTATTAATCTATTATGCTTATTTTAATTCTTACTCTTTTTTATTATCTTACTTCTCCTTATCTTATTAATATTATTTTTCCACACCTATTTTATCTATTTCTTCCCTTATTTTCATCTTCTTTAATCTTATTTCTTTTATGCATTTTAACTACTTAAACTTTTCTTGTTTTTTATCCTATAAATTAATTTCTTATTATTTATTACCTCTGCTCAGCTTACCTCCCCACTTTCCTGCTTTCAATTAATTTATTTAATTTATTAACTTTCATTTTTTTCTTTTCCTCTTCTTCATCCTGCCTCTTACCTGCTCCAACCTCAAACTCTATCCTCTACCCCTAAGCCAACACTTTGGCCTAAAACACCAGAGTTAATAACCTGGATAACACCCTCAAACTTCAAGAGGAGGATATTTATTCAAAAACTCAAAGATATAAGGTTCAGGAGAGGTCTTGTTTTCAGTTATTATAACAAGGGTTTCCTGGTTTCCATTAAATTCCAGGAAATCAACATACAAATCTCTTTTATAAGACATTTCAGCAATACAACTCACACACATCATATCCTCATCCTCAGTATGAGAATTAGTTATATAATCAGCAACCTCTAAAATCCTGTATAAATAAGAATCATAGACAATTTCATGGTCAATTGTCTCAAGAATAATACTTTTTCCCTCTCTTTCTACAGTAACAGGAGCATCAATATTAAAAACAGCTGTGTCAGTGTTAGTTATTGATGCTTCAACTTCAGGATTGCTGAATTTCAGGTCATAATTTTCAAAAGAAAGTTTATTAAGACATTTATCAAGATTATCTGCAACATAATCAGCAAGTTCTTCCTCAACTCTTGCTTTAGAGGGTATTAAAAACTCTCCATTAAAATAATAATAAGGAATAAAAAACATAACTAAATCATAATACTTTTCTGGTTTTTTATAAAAACCTCCCTGAACACCTATAACATCCAGAGAACTTCTGGAAGTCTCAGACATACAACCTATTATAGATGACTGTATTAAATTAATATCAGGTTTAATATGCTGCTGAGCAAAAAATTCCTTATCCAGCTTAGTCCTGTTTTTCTCATAAATCAGATAAAAAATACCTAAAGCAGCTATAAGAACAAAAATACCTACAATTACAAATACAGTTATCTGTCCTCTTTTTCTCATATAAAAGATTAGAAAAATAACTATATAAATCTAATTGAGATTTGAATTTTAAAATTTCTGGAAATATACTAGAAGTAAAGAGAGAAATTAAAAAAAGATTAATTCCTAATTTAATAATCCCTAATAATTTTAAGGATTAGTCTGTGAAGTAGGAGTCTTTGGAGCAGGTATTGTGTATTAGCTTTTCTTAGATTAAAACATCCTTAAAAACTCCTGTATTTAAATAACTATCCAGTAGTAGTTACAAAACGAAAGATTTATAAACTTGTTATTATTAAAAATAATAAGAAAAATGGCAAAAAGAAATAGAGCTGGAAGATTAGCAACTGGATTAGTAGGAATAGCTTTAGCTCTGCCTCTAGGTGGTTGTGAAAAACCAGGATGTGATAAAGCTATTGGTCCTTTTGAATTATTTGTAAAAAAACCTTTTGAAGCAGCTACATCTAAAGAAGGTGCTGAAAAATTGAGGAAGGCAAGAATTCTTGAAGAAAAAGCTTACAAAATAGTTAGACCTTATGTAGAAGAGCAAACAGGAGAGGAATACGAAAACTGGGAGTTCAGTAATGATTTTTTTGATTACTGTGTGTATTTTGAAAGAGCAGGCGAATATTACAGAATAGATGATTTTGCAACTGCATTAAATCAAGATGAAACTAGTACAATTGGAAACTTCTGGAGTTTTGTAAAAAACAAGGATGAAATAAAAGAAAAATTAGAAAGAGAAAAAGAAAAACTTTTCAAAGGAACCTATGAAAAAATAAAACCCTATGCAAGAGAAGAAGATCCTTATACAGAATATGATTTTAATGTTAATCTAACACTTTTTTATGGAGATTCAATACCCTCAGACTTTTGTAAATTAAGGGATCTTTCAGCAAGATTAGATGAAAATCCAAAAAAAACAGCAAGGGATTTTTTGAAAAAAGCTATGGATTAAATTGAAAATACTAAGGCTGAGTACTTTGTGATGATTGGGTTGTTGGAGCTGGATCTGTATATTTTGGAATAAAATATTCTTGGAGAAATTCTCTATCAGGTTTATACAAAACTTTAGTATATGAAGGACCTATTACTCTCTGCCAGACATTACGGATATAAGGGCTTGGACCATAGTGAGTCATTTCAGGATAAATTTTATAAAAATAATAAACAGTTCTTTCTGGCTTAGTAGGATCTGGAGCTCTAATTGAGGCCTGAAGAACATCTTGAATGAAAGCTGCTCTCTCTCTATCTTCAGGTTTATTACCTGTTAAAGGAATCTCTTGTGATTTTCCAGAAACAGAAACAATAAGAGAAGGATTTCTATCAGGATTATTTCTCATTGTAATTAAAAATTCACCTTGCCTTACTGAACTAGCTCCAATCTTTTTAACAGAGTCCATTATAAGAGGTTTAACAAGCTCAAATTTTTCAGGCTTTATAACTCTTAATTCTCCATCAATTTCAAATGAAATATCCTCTATTCCTCTTCCCATAACTGGAAAAACTACCTCCTCCAAAATCCTCTCTAACTTATCCTCACTTAAAACTGCTCCTTCAGTAGGAATATTCACATCAACTTTTAAATCAAATTCACTGGCTAATAAATCTCCAATAAGCTTCTCTCTTTTATCCCAACCCCCTCCAAGCTCACTTAATCTATCACTATCTATTTCAAGATAAATATCTGCATTACTTCCTCCAGGACCTACT